>JANNAZ010000263.1:0-2759 GCA_031384895.1 Cyclobacteriaceae bacterium
CACGTAAGTGCCTTCGGGATTTACCTGAAGGGCTTCGAGGCACTGGTTCAACATTACTGGCCTGTGGTAGCTACCGGATTCTGGATTTTGGATTCTGGATGAGTTGCTCATTTTCTTTTTGTCCAAGAATCAAGTTTCTGGTTTCTACTCAATCAAATACTTCCCTGCCAAATTCGACAACTCACTTGGGTCTTGGATTTTGTGCTTCTCTAAGATGGTTGGGTTCCAGATTTCAACTTTACTGCCCGTGCCCACCAACATCGCGTCCTTATCGACTTGCGCGTAAGTGAGCATGTTTTTGGGGATCAGGAAACGGCCGTTGCTATCCAACTCTACCGTAACCACGCCCGACAAAAAGTTGCGCTGGAGTTTTCTGTACTCTTCGTTGAATTCGTTGAGACCAGAAATTTTTGAGAAGACTTTCTTGAACTCCACCATGGGATACAAAATGAGGCAAGGCTCAAAGCCGCGACGGATCACAAGTTCCTGGCTTTCCCCTTCGGGAAGCTGGGACTTGATCCGCGCAGGCAGTACCATTCTGCCCTTAGCATCAAGCTTACATTCAAATTCGCTGGTGAAGAAAGTCATAGACTATAGTGGTTGTCTGATGTCCCTGGTCTCCTTGCGGTTCCCAAGTCCTTCTTAAGTCAAACTTATGCATTTTTAACCCACTTTCCTCCACTTTACCCCACAATTTTGGTGATTTAGTGCAAAATAAGAGGATATAGGCACTTTTTGGTGCCTGCTTCTCCTTAACATGGTGAATTGGTTTGATCAGCTAAACAACTGTCAATGAGTACTTTAAAAAATTTAAAAAATGAGGATAATAAAAGTGGGGCCTGGTGGGCCCTTACACAGAAATAAGACGGAGAATTTCTTCTGTGTGCTCTCCCAAATGAGGAGGTGGCGCCAAATCTGCCCGCGAAGACACACCGTAAGCCACCATACTTCGGATGCCCTGAACCCCATCAACATTAAGATGAAGAGGGCCAGCGGCACGAGCGGCCAAAGCCTCCGGAACAGTGCAAACGAGGCCGGCAGGGATTTTCAACTGGTTGAGTTTGGATACCAATTCATCACCTGGAAATCGTTCAATCGCCGCAGACAAAAAAGTACGCAACCCTTCGCGGTCTTCAACCCGCTTCTGGTTAGTCGAAAAGGTCGACCAGGCCTTTTCCCTGAAGTCAAAGCCAAGTGCGGTGAGCAGGGAATGGAACTGCCGGTCATTGCCAATGGCCAGAAGGATTTGCTTATCGTCTCTCGTCTTGAATGTGTCCCCATACGGCGCAATGTTGGGATGCGCTGAACCCTGCCGCTTCGGAAGTTTTCCGGCTACCAGCCAATTGGTAGCCTGATTGACCAGCGAGGCTATTGCCGTATCCATCAATGACACGTCCACCTGACTCCCTTGTCCGGTTTTTTCCAACTTGAGAAGTGCCAAGAGTAATCCCTCTTTGAGCTGATGCGCGGCCAAAACATCAATAAGCGCAACAGGCATTTTCATAGGCGGACCATCAGGTTCTCCGTTCAAATCCATGAATCCAGATTCCGCTTGTATTACAGCATCGTACCCGACGCGCGCATCTTCAGATCCATATCCGGTAATCTGGCCATAGATAAGGGAGGGTTTCCGCTGTTTCAGCTGCTGGTAGCTCACCCCGAGTTTTTCCGCGTCCCCCGGTTTGTAGCTGACGACGACAATATCAGATCGTTCGGCGAGACGAAGTACCTTTTCACGGTCAGCTTCATGAGAAAGATCCAGCAAAATTGATTTCTTGCCCCAATTGCAGGAGCAAAAATATGCTGAGCGATCATCGGTTTGCTCGCCGGCGATTCTCCAACTGCGTGTCACATCACCTCCGGTAGCCGGGTTTTCAACTTTGATTACCTCGGCACCCAGTTCAGCAAAGAATTGTCCTACACTGGGACCCGCCAAAACCGAGGCCAGCTCCAATACCCTAAGTGTTGTGAACATTTCTTTATTTTGCACCATTCTTCCTCCAAATTATAGTCAAGATGCGCTTTTTGCTCCTATCCGTCTCCATATTCCTTATACTTTCTTGTCAGCAACCAACCGAGCTTCAGACCGGCACGTGGCGAGGGCTCATTGCTTTACAGGGCAAAGAACTTCCGTTCACATTTGATGTGGGGAAGAAGGAAAGCGGGTACGTTGCTTACCTTAATAATGTATCGGAGAAGCTTTTGCTGGATGAGGTCTCCATTAGAGGCGATTCAGTCTTCATGACCCTCCATATCTTTGACGCTGAGCTGCGAGCGAAAATCAACGGAAACCAATTGTCGGGAACCTATTACAAGAATTATGCGCCGGAAACCAGCTTGCCATTTTCCGCTACCCTGGGAGATAATTACCGGTTTGTCAAGAATGAAGTAGAATCAAATGAGCCTGACTATTCCGGAACCTATCAACTCGAGTTTATTACGGACAAAGATCCGTATATCTCTGTAGGTGTCGTTGAACAAAAAGGAAATCATCTCACCGGAACCTTCCTCACTCCTATGGGCGACTATCGCTACCTCGAAGGAAATGTGGTCGACGGCCAGCTGAACCTCAGCACCTTTGATGGCAATCATGCTTTCCTCTTTACCGCAACTTTGTCAGGGGATTCGATTCGGGGTGACTACTTTTCGGGCAAAAGTTCACATGAGACATTCTCCGGGCTAAAGAATGCACAAGCCAAGATGCCAGATCCCGAAACCCTTACCCTGCTCAAAGAGGGATACGATCGGATCGACTTCAG
>JANNAZ010000294.1:0-13519 GCA_031384895.1 Cyclobacteriaceae bacterium
AGACTGACCGCTGCCACGGTATTGGCAGAAACGAATGGATTTGAATTGATCCGAAACAAACGGCAGCTCACCAGCTATGCTGGCTTAGATGTAAGGGAAAAGCAGTCGGGTACTTCGGTAAAGGGCAAGTCAAAAATATCAAAGAAGGGAAACAAGCATTTAAGGAAAGCGATGATGCACCAATTGAACAGGCAAACCCACAGTACTATCAAAGGACCAACCCCACAAAGCCTTGCCATAGCCATGAATCACGGAGGAAGATGTAGGCAACCTGACCTCCGACAATAACAAGGAGACTGAGTATCCCTGGTTTCAGCGAGTATCCGTTCTTGTTATCTGTATACAATAAGCCGAGCAAAAGGAAGTCTATGATCAGAAAAGAAACGCCCTCCCACGGATAACTTGGACCTCCCAGAAGTTCAACTAGTTGATAGGTGACCCGGTCAACCACCGGTCCGACCAAACTCAGTGCAGCGACTACCATATACCGGCCGTGTATGATCGGGTATTTCTTGTAATAAATAGCCAGGGGATAAAACAGCAGAAGAATAAAGAAGGAATAAAATCCAAGCGCAATAGTGGCCCTGGCGTGATGCGTTACCTCATCCGGAGTCAACGTTCCCGAAAGTTGAAGCTCGGCAATTATCCGATGGTAGCCGAAACGGATCATGAAGAAGGAAGAAATTACAACCAAGGGTAGCAGAAAATAGCTTGCCTTACCCAGGGCGCGGTGGAGTGAATACATTTGTTTTCTTATCATCAAGGGCTGAACAAAGAGAAAGCCCATCCATGTAATTATCAACACGTAATGTGCATGCATGTACCAAGGCAACAGGGTTGCAAGCTGAGAAAGATAGCGGGGATAGAAAGCAAGGAATGAAACCCCAAAGAGCACAATAATGCCAATGCTTAGATGAAAATATGCGGTGCTAATTGGCTTCAAGAATTTCCAAGTTCATTTCCTAATGTGTAATTGAAACAAAAAGAGGAATTTGGGCCCAGTAATTGAAATGGCATCCTATTTTCCAATTTGCCTCTTCATTGGCTGCGCCTTCCAATACGTCAGCGACCGCCATACGCATTCCAGGGGACCGAACAGGAAGCGATTGAGCCAGGGTTTGCTGTAAATCAATTGGAGCATCCATATACCCAAAACAACATAATAGATCTTGTAATATTCAACCTCCGCATAGTAGTTAAGCCCATACCCAAAAAAGATGAACGTACAGATTAATGTGTGAACGATGTAATTGGTAAACGCCATCTGACCGACAGCGCGTAGTCGTTCCAGCAGCCACGAAAACCAATTGGCCTGCACGGCAATCAGTATGAGCGCTGCATGAGCCATCATCAAAAGTATCCGCTGTACCGGATAAACCAGATTTATCCAATTAATCGCGTGCTGTTCAATGTGGAGCAACGAGGCTTCGAGCGTAGGGAAGTTGATGTAGTTGTAGTAGAACTCCCACATTGAAAGGGGAAGTCCAATTCCATATCCAATGAGCATGGTCTTTATATACTGCGCCCTCGACCATTGCAGGGTAAAGAATCCCCACTTGTAAAGTGCTATGCCTAGCAACATCAGGGCAAGGGGATCCCAGATGCCAAAAATCAGATACTTGGTTTGCCCATCCCAGCTGATCCTCCGGATGTAGGAAGCGACACTGGAATAGTCACCCTTCATTAACTTCGTATGTTCTGCGGCATCGGCCTTATTGGGAATCAGACTAATCTCAACTTCCCGCCATTCTTTCAAAGCCTGATTCTGGGCGTCGGTCAACGCCTGATTATTCTTCTGTGCTGTAGTGGCCTCCACATAGGCGAAACGCTGGGTACGGATGCCCTGCAAAAACATTGTACTAGCAGCAAACTCAACAATCGCTACCAGGGGAATCGCCATCACCAGATAGACGGGCTTCATCTTACGGAAAAGAAACGCCAGCATGCCGATCACTCCATAATAGTAGAGTATCTCGCCTGCCCACAACAAGATATGCGCGTGAATGAGCCCGAAGATGGCCAACCAGGCCATGCGGCGATAGAAGAGGAGGGTGGCCGAACCGCCGTCGCGCTCCTTATTAATAGTGAACAGGATAATTCCGGCTCCAAAGATGGCTGAGAAGAGCGCGCGCATCTTACCTTCAAATACTATGTTTTGCACCGCCCGCACCCAGAAGTTGATATCTTCTGGATTGCTTTTGAAAGCCTCGGAAGAGTATTCGGCCATCGAGAATCCGGGCATGTTCATGAGCAGGATGCCGAGCAAGGCAACACCGCGGAGAATATCCAGGGCCACGATGCGGCTTGATTCAGAGACTGGGGCAAATTTTGACATAGGAACGGGATTGGGGTAGTTTAAAGATAGTAGATTCTAGTTGGCTTTTGGCTATTGGCTCTTAGCTCTTAGTGCGTACAGCCAACAGCCAATAGCTAATAGCCAACAGCTACTCACCCGCGCCTTCCCATTTTACTACTCCTGCTCATAATTCCCCCTTTTTCGTTAGTTTTGACTTACTTTTTAAACTAGGATGGCCGAAAACACCTACAAGTCCAACACCTTCAAGAAACCCGAGAAAGAGAAGAGGAGCAAAGCCAGCAAGGGCGGCTCACGGTTCAATCTTGATTTCTTCAGAGACCCCCGGTTTCACCTGGCCGTCGGATTCTTTCTTCTCATTACCTCGCTGTTTCTGTTCATCGCATTTGTCTCCTACCTCTTTACCGGGAAGGCAGACCAAAGCGTTGTCAAAGCATTGGGCGATACCACCCTGGTTGAGTCTGGCAAGGAGGCCGACAATTGGCTGGGTTTGTATGGGGCCGTCACCTCACATTACTTTATTTTGCGTTGGTTTGGGATCTCCGGGTTTTTTATCCCCCCGTTGCTTTTCCTCATGGGATTCCGGATGGTATTCAAGCGCGAACTTCTGTCATTTGTTTCTGCCTTCACGTTTTCAGTTTTTGCCGGCCTTTGGCTCTGTTTGCTGTTAGGGTATCTCACCCACAGCATTTCTGGAACCACGGAAATCAGCTTAATTAGCGGAGGACTTGGCTACGAACTGGCAGCCCTGGCCGACAGCATGTTGGGGTGGGGAACGTTCCTCTTCCTGGTTCTTACCCTATTCATCTTCATTATCTATTTCTTCAATGTCACTGCCATCAATGCGTTTCAAGTCAGGAATCCAAAGCCGATTGGCAATGACGCGCTCCTTCCGCAGGATCCAGCCACAGCTTATTCCGATGAGCGTGACAACTGGCCTGATCTGACTCAGCCAGACCCCGAACCAGCTCCTGAACTTGTCAGCAAGGTGATTGAGCCCATCTTGCCGGAACCCGTTCCGATACCGGAGGCTGTTTTCCCAAAGCCGGAAAAGATAAAGACGACGAAAGAGCCTGAGTTCACCGTGGAGGAACCCAAGAGCGATACAGACATCCTTGCCGAGCAGCTTGTGGAGGCCCAGGGATTTTATGATCCTGCCCTCGACCTGGCAGGGTATAAATTTCCTCCCCTGGAGTTGCTTAACGAGTACGACACCGGCAAAGTTCAGGTGACGCAGGAAGAACTCAATCAGAATAAAGACAAGATCATCGCTACGCTGGTCAACTTCAAGATTGGCATTCAAAGCATCAAGGCGACCATTGGTCCTACCGTAACGCTATATGAAATCGTTCCGGATGCGGGCATAAAAATATCCAGGATCAAGAACCTGGAGGATGATATCGCGTTGAGTCTGGCTGCTTTGGGAATTCGAATCATCGCCCCGATCCCCGGCAAGGGAACCATTGGTATCGAGGTGCCCAACAAGAACCGGGAGATGGTCAGCATACGGTCCGTTTTGTCCAGCCCCGCTTTTCAAAAATCAGATAAGGAACTTCCGGTAGCGCTCGGAAAAACCATTTCCAACGAAGTGCTCGTCATTGATCTTGCGAAGATGCCTCACCTCCTGGTGGCGGGAGCCACAGGGCAAGGGAAGTCGGTAGGCTTGAACGTGATCCTGGCCTCTCTATTATATAAGCGACATCCAAGCCAGCTGAAATTTGTGCTGGTAGACCCGAAAAAAGTGGAGATGTCGCTTTTCAGCAAGATTGAACGCCACTACCTGGCGAAGCTTCCCAACAGCGAGGAAGCGATCATTACCGATACACGTAAGGTGGTTCATACCCTGAACTCGCTGTGTATCGAAATGGAGAACCGGTATGAAATGCTCAAAGACGCGGGGGCGAAAAATCTAAAAGAATATAACGTCAAGTTTATTGCGCGGAAACTCAATCCGAAAGAAGGTCATCGCTTTCTTCCGTATGTGATCTTGGTGATCGATGAGTTGGCTGACTTGATGATGACGGCAGGGAAAGAAGTGGAAACGCCGATTGCTAGGTTGGCCCAATTGGCGCGCGCCATCGGAATTCACCTCGTGCTGGCGACGCAGCGCCCTTCCGTAAACGTAATCACCGGTGTGATCAAGGCAAACTTCCCGGCACGCTTGTCGTTTCGTGTGATGTCAAAGATTGACTCACGCACTATTCTCGATACGGGTGGGGCCGATCAATTGGTAGGCATGGGAGACATGCTCTTGTCTGCCGGCTCCGATATCATCAGGCTGCAGAGCCCGTTTGTGGATACTCCGGAGATCGAAAAGATCTGTGATTATATCGGCTCGCAGCGTGGCTATGATTCAGCGTACCTGTTGCCGGAGTTTGTCGGAGAAGAAGAAGCCGGACCTTCGGATGTCGACTTGTCTGAGCGCGATGCGTTGTTCGAAGAAGCTGCCCGGTTAATCGTTATGCATCAGCAGGGGAGCACTTCATTGATTCAACGGAAGCTGAAGTTGGGATATAACCGTGCCGGCCGGCTCATCGATCAGTTGGAGGCAGCGGGCATTGTTGGGCCATTTGAGGGGTCTAAGGCCAGGGAAGTGCTGGTCAAGGACGAAATGAGTTTGGAACAATTATTGAGTACGCTAAAGGAAAAGCACGATCAATAATTAAATTTGCGGCCGGTTCGACGAATTTCCCTGTCCTATTCCATGAAAAAAGCCATTCTCGCAGTATTCCTGTTGTTCGCAACCACCTCCCTCTGGGCGCAATATGACCCGAAGGCTCTTGAAATACTGGAGGCGATGGGTAAGAAATATAAGGCTACACCCTCGTTTGAGGCATCATTTTCCTATACGTTGACCAACGAAACGGAAAAAATCAACGAAGAATTCAAGGGAAAAATGATGGTCAAAGGCGACAAGTACCGCCTGGTGTTGCCTGAACAAGAAGTGATCAATGATGGCATTACGGTATGGACCTATCTTCCGGACGCCAAAGAAGTGAACATCGACAATTTTGATCCCGCCTCAGATGACTTGAACCCCTCAAAATTCTACGACATCTACAAGAAGGGATATAAATACCTGTACCTGGAAGACAAGGCAGACGGTGGCGTGATGTGTGAGGTAGTGGACCTGGTCCCTGAAAAGAAAGATGCCCAGTACTTTAAAGTGCGGATGTATATTGTAAAGAAAGACAGGAGCATCCACAGCTGGACCATGTTTGACAAGGCTGGAAACCTGTATAAGTATTCGATCACCAAATTCAACGCTGCGGCGAAATTGGAAGATGGCTCTTTTATGTTTGATCCCAAGAAATACCCCGGCGTAGAAGTTATTGACTTGCGATGACACAGTCTGAGGACGGATTCAAACGCAACACCCCGCGCGCCA
Source organism: Cyclobacteriaceae bacterium (assembly GCA_031384895.1). Taxonomy (GTDB): domain Bacteria; phylum Bacteroidota; class Bacteroidia; order Cytophagales; family Cyclobacteriaceae; genus ELB16-189. The sequence goes on from JANNAZ010000294.1 coordinate 5,703, forward strand.
CATGAACCGCCTTAACCTCATTTCTGAAATAAAGAAGAAGAAGTCCTATCTCTGCGTGGGGCTTGATACGGACCTGGAGAAAATCCCGGCACATTTGCTTAGTCTTCCTGATCCCGTTTTTGAATTCAACAAACAAATTATTGATACAACGCAAGAATACTGCGTAGCCTACAAGCCCAACATCGCTTTTTATGAGGCCTTGGGTCCGAAGGGGTGGGAAAGTCTGCAAAAAACGATCGAATATATTCCTAAAGATATTTTCACTATCGCCGATGCCAAGCGCGGCGATATTGGCAATACATAAACGATGTATGCCAAGGCCTTCTTTGAGCAAATGAATTTTGATGCGATTACTGTCGCGCCCTATATGGGTGCCGATTCGGTTAAGCCCTTCCTGGAGTTCAAGGACAAGGTGGTTATTCTGCTCGTGCATACCTCGAATCCGGGTAGCGCGGACTTTCAGCTTATTAAGTCTACAGACGGCAAACTTCTGTATGAAGAGGTGATTCTAAAATCCCAGCAGTGGGGGACTCCGGAAAACCTGATGTTTGTCGTTGGGGCAACCCGTGCTGACAAGATAGCTGAGATTAGGAAACTTGCTCCGAATCATTTTTTCCTCGTCCCTGGTGTGGGGGCCCAGGGAGGAGACCTGGAAGCTGTCTCTCGTCAAGGCATGAACAGCGACTGCGGACTGCTGGTAAATAGTGCCCGGGCCATTATCTATGCTTCTTCCGATAAGGATTTTGCGCAAGCTGCAGGGCGCGAAGCCGCCCGTACCCAGGAAGAAATGAGCGGTTACCTGCAGGAACTGGTCGGCTAACTCAGGTCATCAGGTTTTCCTTTTGCAATCACCGCACACATAAATCTTCTGGATGCTAACTCGCATCCATGCAGGAGAGTTTACTTCACCACCTCTGGAGTTTGCAGTATTTTGACAAGCAGGACCTCCGCACAACTGCAGGCGATCCGGTAGACGTATTTTATCCGGGTATCCTGAATACAGACGCGGGCCCTGATTTCTCTACAGCCCGGCTTCGGATCGGAAGCATCCATTGGGTAGGTAATGTGGAGATTCATGAGAAGTCTTCGGGCTGGCTTGACCACCACCATGACCAAGACCCAGCTTATGATAGTGTCATTCTCCATGTCGTATGGACCGACGACAAAGAGATTGTCCGAAGAGACAATTCGGCACTTCCAACGATTGAGTTGAACGGCAGGGTCCACAACAGCCTTATCCGAAATTATCGCCAACTGATTGGCAGTTCGTTTTCGATCCCTTGTCAACGGTCATTTCCTGCCGTTGAGCCCGTCACGCGCCTTTCCATGGTAAGTAAAACATTGGTACAACGGTTGGATCGAAAGGCCGAAGAGGTCCACAGCTTACTACGGTTAAATGGAAATAACTGGGAGGAGACGGCCTATCAACTGCTGACCCGTGCCTTTGGCTTCAAAATAAACTCGGATCCATTCTTCCAATTGGCTAAATCGGTGCCGCTCAAGCTCATTCAGAAACAGCACCAACTCCTGCATATCGAAGCCTTGCTTTTTGGCCAGGCAGGATTCCTGGAAGCGGCAAAAGGAGATGCATATTACCTGACTCTGCAAAAAGAGTATCGGCTGCTGGCGCATAAATATTCGACAGAAAAAGGGAGAATGGAGAAGTCGCAGTGGCGCTTCTTGAGATTGCGCCCTCCAAATTTTCCATCTCTCCGGCTTGCCCAATTGTGCGCCGTTCTCCACCAGCGGAAGACCCTGTTCTCCAGCTTGATGGAGGCGCATACGGTGAAAGACCTACTGCGATTTTTCAGGGTACCGCCCTCCGACTATTGGGCTGATCACTATCAGTTTTCAAAAACCTCCAGTAACCGCATACACGAACTGGGCCGTGGAAGTGTAGAAATAGTCCTGCTGAATTCAGTGGTTCCCCTCTGGGTTGCCTATTCCCGCCGCATGGATGATTCAACTGCTATGGACCGTGCGCTTGCGTTGCTGGAAGAACTTCCAGCTGAGGAGAATGCCATCACCCGCCGCTGGTCGGATCTTGGCATGCCGCCACGAAATTCGTTTGAGGCACAAGGGCTCATTGAATTATTTAATACCTTTTGCCAGCGGAAGAATTGCCTTGCGTGCAGCATAGGCGTTTCAATCATCCGCCCGCCTGATGATGGACCTGGTTGTTCTGTTTCTTGATATCTTATTCATCATGTGGTTCACAGTTTGGCTGTACCGTATGCAGCCTGCTGGTGTCAAATTCTACTTTTGGCCTGCCTTTGGCCTGAAGGTTTGTGCAGGGGTGGCAGTTGGCGCCCTGTACTTCTTTCACTATGGTTCAGGAGATATCATTTCCTATTGGCAGGACGGTGTCAATATATCGGCCCTTGCTCGATCGTCCCCTGCAGAGGCGGTGGGGTTTTTCTGGGATGAATCTGAAACCCCAGATTTTGTAGCTACCCTGCAACAGCAGGGCCCGCGTTCCTTATTTTTCTCCAAAATCTGCGGCCTTTTCGCCCTCGCGACAGCGGGGAATTATTGGATGATGTCGGCGCTCGCTTCGATTGTCTCCTTCCTTGGAGCTTGGTTTCTGTTCAGTAGGACATCGGAGTTTCTCCCGTCGCACCAAAGAGCAGCAGCCATCGCCTTCCTTGTGTTTCCATCTGTAGTTTTCTGGTCTTCTGGCCTGATCAAGGAAAGCTTGGGGCTGGCGGCCTTATATTTTCTCATGGCTGTGTGCCTGTCCGTGATTTATCATCGCGCACCTTCGCCTCTGGAGTGGGTGCTGACTGTCCTTTCGCTTTGGATTGGGTGGAACCTGAAATATTACTGGATGGGAATTTTTCTTCCCGTCGCGATCCCTACCGTGCTTACCGTGATAGCAAAACGTTTGCGGCCGGCGCTCGCTCGCTATGACTTAGTGCTGTGGTCTGGGCTCTTTCTCTTCTTTCTACTTGTAGCCACGAGCATTCACCCAAATTTCTATCCATCCAGGTTCCTTGAGGTCATCTATCACAACAATTTGGAGTTTACCCGGCTTTCGGACCCTCCGCGAATTGTGCAGTACTTCAACCTGGAGCCTTCTTTAGGCAGTATGGTGATGAATGCTCCAGCCGCATGGATCGCGGGACTCTTCCGGCCATTTGTCTGGGAGTCATTCAATCTGTTGTCGACGCTCGCTGGAATAGAAAATGGTGTACTTCTTGTGCTTGTTGTTATGGCGTTACCGTCCCTTAGAGGGTTCTGGTCTTCCCCCTATCGCCTGCCTGTGCTTGCTGCATTGGTCTTTGTGTTGCTGCTCACCGGTTTCCTGGCCTTGGCCACTCCAAACTTCGGCACACTGTCGCGGTACAAGATCGGGGCCGTTCCTTTTCTTGCCTTCCTTTGCATGAGCAGCAACCAGACCATCGCCCGATGGCTGGGCGAGAAGAAGTAGTTTGAATAGAAAATGATTTCCCTCTACCTTTATGTATCGCTACCCCATGGAAAACCCTGTAATTATTTTTGGAGCCAATTCGCTCGGCCGGACAGCCAAAGAAATTTTTGAAAGCAACGAGGTTGTTGTCTATGGATTTCTGGACGACAATAAGAAATTGCACTCAACAGAAATCGACGATGCAGTTGTTCTGGGAGGTCCTGATGATGACGGTTTTCTAAAACTCATTGGAAAGAAATGCGAAGCGTTTGTCGCTTTTGATGACAACCGCCTTCGAAGGAATACGGTGGAGATGCTGCGGGAGGTTAGGCATGTACTCCCGGTGAATGCTACCCACCGGCTCGCAATGCTTTCTCCACGTGGGAGTATCGGTTACGGTAATTTGTTTGATGCCGGATTCACCTCTGGCCCAGGATCAACAATCGGGAGCCATTGTATTTTCGGAGCTAAAAGCCATGTTGGAGGGGAAAGTCTAATCGGTGATTTTGTTCAGGTCGGAGCGGGTGCCATTATCAACACGGGCGTAACGGTAGAGGAGGACGTTTTTATCGGTTCTGGATCCATCATAGTCGCAGGTGTGACGTTGGGGAAGGGAGCACGGATCGGAGCAGGATCCGTAGTCATCGCCACAGTAAAAGCAGGAACGACAGTCTTTGGAAATCCGGCTAATTTGATAAAATCATAACTGAGTATGGCGCGAATCAGCGACACCGACCTGATCCTGAATCCGAATGGAAGTGTTTTTCATCTTGGCCTTCTACCGGATCAGTTGGCGGATACGATCCTTGCAGTAGGCGACCCAGACCGGGTGGAACAGGTAAGCCGTAATTTTGACACCGTAGAATTCAGAAATCAAAAACGCGAGTTCATTACCCATACTGGCACCTTTGGCGGTAAACGAATTTCCGTGATCAGTACCGGAATTGGACCCGATAACGTAGAGATTTTCTTCCAGGAAGTCGATGCACTTGTCAATTTAGATCTTCACCGGAAGGAACCGAACGCAGTCCGGCGTTCCCTGAATATTGTCCGTGTGGGCACATCCGGTGCGATTCAAAAAGAAATTAGTGTCGGCTCACTCCTGATCAGCGACCAGGCCGTGGGGCTTGATAACCTGATGCAATTCTATGGCCTTCCACAGAGTGAGCCTCAACTGGCTGTTGGCCGAGCCCTACAACAACATACGGGCATTTCGTTTCCGCCTTATGTTGCGCGGGGATCGAATTCTTTGCGGGAGAAAATCGGCCAGGGTATTTTCACTGGACATACCGCTACCTGCCCGGGGTTCTATGCGCCGCAAGGAAGGCAATTACGAATTCCTATCCGGTACCCAAATTTGCTCAGGGACCTCGGTACGTTTCGGTCTGCTGAATTTCGCCTGGCCAATTTTGAAATGGAAACATCGGCCTACTTTTCTCTCGGGCAATTGATGGGCCATAAAACAGCCAGCGCCAATGCCATCATTGCCAACCGGGTTACCGGTGAGTTCTCGAAAAATGCGCATGAGGTAGTTGATTCGCTAATACAGCACGTGCTGGAGAAGATCTAAAAGTCAAAGCAAAGCCCGACGAACCTTGCGGCTGTCGGGCTATCTCAAAAAGATTGATTTCGATCTAGGCAGTAGTCATGCTCTCCATTCGGACAATATGTTTTCCTGCTTTGTACGGTTCGTTGTTGTAAAAACCAGAAAGGATTCGGTGAGCGATTTGCTCAATCACCAGTTCCTCTTCCGTCTTGCCTTCTTTGCCCTGCCAGAACACACGCATCGGGTGGCGTTTCATGTCCTCAACATAGGTCTTGGCGTGGTGGTATTGATCATCCGTGAATGTGATCGTAAAGCAGGTGCGAACTTTTTGTGTTTCCATAGCGATATATCGTTTACAAGCTGTATGCCACGATTTTAGCCCTAGTTAAGGAAAAGGAGCGCTTATCTCCAAGTCCTTCGACCGCTAGCGGGCAATCGTGTTCGGGATTGAGACAATTGCCCATGACCTTTTAACTTTGCGGCCCTCCATGAGAGAACACACCTTATATACGCTGAAGAATGGGATCCGGGTAGTCCATAACCGGGTCACAACTACAAAAATTGTTCATTGTGGTATCATGCTCGACATCGGCAGCCGTGATGAGACCCCCACTAACCAGGGGATAGCACACTTCTGGGAGCACATGGCGTTCAAGGGAACCCGCAAGCGTAAAGCGTTTCACATCATCAACCGGCTTGAGGCGCTGGGCGGTGAACTCAATGCGTTTACTGACAAGGAAAAAATCCTCTTCTTCGCCTCCCTGCGAGATGATTACTTTGAGCGGGCCGTTGAATTGCTGAGTGATATCACCTTTCACTCCGTTTTCCCTGCCCCGCAGATTGACCGGGAACGCAACGTCATCCTCGAGGAGATGTCTATGTATCACGACGATCCGGAAGGTTCTTTACAAGATGAATTTGATAGAATTATCTTCAATCAGCATCCCCTTGGAATGAACATCCTTGGAACTGAAAAGACAGTTCGCGGCTTCCAACGTGCTGACTTTGTCAACTTCCTCAAGGCGCACATGGACACCCGAAAAATAGTTTTCTCAGTAGTAGGAAACGTGAGCATAGAGGAAGTCATGCGCCTGGCAGAGAAGTATATGGGTTCAGTACCCCGCATCACCAGCCGCATTAAGCGCAAGCCATTCGGCACCTACAAGCCGAAGGAAGTGACTTTGAAGCGCGAGGTGAAGCAGGCTCGGTGTGCGATGGGAAGAACAACGTATTCGCTCAACGATCCCAGGCGTGGGACTTTTTTTCTATTGACCAACATCCTGGGTGGAGGAGGCCTGAATTCACGTCTTAACTTGTCGCTTCGTGAAAAGTATGGATTCGTGTATTCTATTGGTTCGCATTTTGTGCCATTCACTGATACCGGATTATTTGTAATTTCCTTTGGAACGGAACCATCTCAATTGTCACGCAGTATTCGGTTGGTACAGGATGAACTTCGTAAACTCCGCGACGGTAAGCTCGGGGTCCGGCAATTGACATCTGCAAAAGAGCAGATCATGGGGCAGGTTGCCATGGCCGAAGAAAGCAATATCAGTTTCATGATGATGATGGGACGAAGCATTCTTGACCTGGGAAAGATTCCTACACTGGACGAGATCTTTACCCGCATCCGGTCGACTACTGCGGATGAGCTGAGGGACATGGCCATCGAAGTATTTGATGAAGAGAAGATGAGTTACCTGCGGATGGAACCCAAATAGGCGTACGATATGAGCTTTGAAAATCGTGCCATCAACCAGTATGCAGAAAAGCATACCACGGAGGAATCTCCACTACTTCAGCGCATCAATCGGGAGACATGCGCTGAAGTCCACATGCACCGCATGTTGTCGGGACATTTGCAGGGCAGGTTTTTCTCCATGATCAGCAAAATGATTCGGCCGAAAGCCATCCTTGAAATCGGAACGTATACTGGCTATTCAGCACTTTGCCTGACGGAAGGACTTGACTCCACCGGAACACTGATCACCATTGATTACAACGATGAGTTAGAGCGCCGGGTGCGCGGCTATTTTTCGGCCTCCGACAGAAATGCCCAGATCGACTATCGGATAGGGGATGCCGTTGCCATCATCCCCACGTTGCAAGGTCCGTTTGACCTTGTCCTAATTGACGCAGATAAGGAAAACTACTCCCTATACTTTGATCTGGTCATCGACAAGGTCCCTTCCGGAGGCTATATTCTGGCCGACAACGTGCTGTGGAGCGGGAAAGTACTCGACACCAAGCCCGACAAGGATACAAAGGCTGTTATCGTATTTAATGAGAAAGTGCGCACCGATCCCAGGGTGCAGACTATGTTGCTGCCTTTGCGGGATGGCATTCTTCTCATGTTAAAAATTTAGCAAAATCCCTTATCTTTGAAGTCGAAATGAAACTTTTTGCTCCAGCGCTTATTTTTTGCGGAGCCATTGCCAGCTTTGGCCAATCGCCGCAAGTTCCCCACAAAATGCAATTTGCGGGCATGACGCTTATCATTCGCGATGATGCCCGGCGGGAAATCCAAACCAACGTTGACGCGCTGACCCGAAGTCCAAAGTACTTTAATATGAAGGCCGAGCGGGCAAAGACGTACTTCCCTATCATTGAACAGGCATTTGAAGAGGAACGGCTGCCTCTGGATTTCAAGTACCTCGCGCTTCAGGAAAGTGCATTGATTTCCGATGCAGTTTCTTCCTCTAATGCAGTTGGGTTCTGGCAGTTTAAAGACTTCACGGCTACTGAAATGGGTATGCGCGTGGATTCTGAAATAGATGAGCGCATGAACATCGCGAGTGCCAGCCGAGGGGCTGCCAGGTATCTCAAACAGTGCAACCACTATTTTAATAATTGGATTTATGC
>JANNAZ010000309.1:0-2475 GCA_031384895.1 Cyclobacteriaceae bacterium
CCATGCTCGGTGAGTAGTCTGGCGCAGCCGGCCCACAGGCTGAGAGCCCGGTAAGGCTCATAGACAGCAGGACTGCAATTTTTCCTGGGAAGTGAATTATCGTGGCCATAATAGCAAGTAATCCTCTGTACAATTCCGTACTGCCTCGATAGCCGCTTTCTATACCTGCCAATGCGCAATCGCCATGCCATCGTCCAGTGAATGCCGGTGCGGCTATTTCCTGCGACAAACCAGCCCCTTGTCTTTTTAATGCCAGGAAATGGCAGGAAGCTGTTCCGACCCGAGCGGAAGAAGTACGGAAAATGGTCTGTCTAACTGACGGAAATTGGCAAATCGGCCTGCACCAACGGCTGGCAGCCGTTGGTTATAGTTTCCTCGCGCCTGTCCCGTGCGCTACCGCCTTACGACGAACTGTTAGTTGACAGGATTGAGGCTGAGTCAGTAGCCTGGCGCCGTGTCCCACCCATCATTTCACCTTGCAAGGGCACTTTATGACTGAGCCTGAACATACCGACCATGATGCAGTCGAACTTATCCGTAAGCTGCACGAGCGACCACAGATGCTCTGGGCCGCGCAGTTACACGCCCCTGCGCATGTACACTACAAAACATTTCGCATGAGCGATCCACCGGTGCAGCGGCCTGCAAGCCGTGACGAGTTCAGGTCCTTTCTGGAGGCTTTGAAGATCTCTGCCGACGCGATGGTCATTCAAGACGCGTTCGGCTACGGCATGAAGACGGCGTCGACCGGCGATCGGCTGATCGTGATCTGGCAAGCTCACACGGAGTACTATAGTTATCAAATTTGGCATATGCCATCCGACTATGCTGGGGGGGTAACCTTTGGCCCGATGACCTTCCCTGACTACCAGTTTCCAACCACACAGTTCGGAGTGGACGTATGTCACCTCGATATCGTACTGATGGCTGAGCCCTTGCCGGCCAGTGAGGCGTTTAGCCGGAGGTTTCCCGGTCCGATCCTCTATGGCAGCAGGATTCTCGATGAGGAGACCTCGCTAGTCACCAGCTTCACACCGGATGAGCATGGGCGCGAACGCTATTGGGTCAGTGTCGGGTCCGGCATGTCCAGCAGGTCTCACCTGAAAGACATCGTCGACGCCATTGTCCGGATCGAAACCTACTACCATTTGTTGCTTATGCAAAAGCCGTTGTTTTCGGCTGCGGTCGATCAGGCCTACAAGTTTGAGCAGGTACACTTGAAGCAGCGAGAAATCATCAGCGGACATATCGGCCATGCCGACGCACTGACTCTTCAGCGCTGGCTCGGTGGGCTGACACAGGACTGGCTAAAAACTACTCGGCTGTCCAGCAAATTGCATTTTGAGCTGTCCGCTTCTGTCCCCTACGACAAGATCGTGCATCGGACGTTGGCGTCACTCGACGAACGAACACTCCCACACTACCGCCCGCTGTCCGAGTATGTGCTCAGCGGGATCACCGGGGTCGCGGAGGGCTATCAACAACTTCTGAAGCGTATGGAGACACTTCGCAGCGGGTTTGAAGGGACGATCTCTATTATTCGCGCCCGTGTCGATCTTATGCTGCAATCTCAGAACCTGACGCTCTTGATGAGCGTCGATAAGACGACGAAGAGCCAGGCCATCCTCCAGTACACGGTCGAAGGCTTGTCGGTGATTGTGATTGCCTACTATCTCAGCGGGCTCATGGCCTATATCTTCAAAGGTCTTCACGAAATGGGGTGGCTGCGCAATGCGGATATTGCCGCCGCATTATTCGTTCCATTCTCCCTCGGCATCGCATTGGGGATTACGATCCTCGGGCGAAAACTTCTCCACAAGAAATTCTCAGGCGAACCTGCGCCACCTGGGTGAATGGGAAATGGTGAATGGCGGATGAGTGGGAGGAATTCGACCTGATGATTTAGACCTTTAACCATTCACCATCATCTCTCATATGAGGTAGACGTTCATGATCTTTGTGACCGGCGGGGCAGGCTATATCGGGTCGCATACCTGCGTGGAACTGCTCGATGCGGGCTACGATGTCACGGTATTCGACAACTTCGGTAATAGCCATCCTGAATCAGTGGCACGGGTAGAGCGCATCACAGGGAAAAAGCTGCGGTTGGTGCGAGGCGACATCCGCGATCGTGCTGTCTTGGTGGCGGCCCTGCGTGAGAGTGGGGCCAGTGCGGTAATCCATTTTGCTGGCCTCAAGGCGGTGGGGGAGTCAGTCACTCAGCCGCTGGCCTACTATGACAACAACGTGGTCGGCACCCTGCGTCTATTGGGAGCGATGGGGGAGTGCGGGATAAAAACTCTGGTATTTAGCTCCTCCGCCACCGTCTATGGTGATCCGCAACGGCTGCCGCTCACTGAAGATCACCCCCTCACTGCTACGAATCCCTATGGCCGCACAAAGCTGATGATCGAAGAAATACTGCGGGATCTGCATCGCAGCGACGCCTCCTGGCGGCTCGGCATTCTGCGCTAT
>JANNAZ010000393.1:0-10852 GCA_031384895.1 Cyclobacteriaceae bacterium
AGTCGATTCAGCCTTCCAAGGGAGAAGTACGTTTCGCTGACAGGCCCGGCTCCCTTGTTTAAAGATACCTATACTGTTTCTGTTCTGTTTCCGTTTCTGGCTTCTACGTTGGAGCCTTCACCCAACAAAAAACAGAATCAACTGATACTCGATTTGTATGAGGGAATGCGCATGGCGGTCGATACACTTTTTCGACAGGGAACTACTATTCGTTTGCTTGCCTATGATACGGAGCGAGCCCCGTCGGAACCAGAACGAAGCAGAGACGCTATTCGTAAGTTGCTGGAATCTGAAGAGTTGAAGAATACCGATTTGATCGTCGGGCCGATCTTCCGGGAGGAGCTCCGGCCGGTGCAACAGTTTTCAGAAGAACGCTGGATCAATATGATCAACCCGGTCTCAAATAACTTTGAATACGTCGGCACCAACCCATACGCGATGTTGTTTCAACCCTCGTTGGAAACGTTGGGGGCCCGATCGGCCGAAATTCTGGCCGTCCGCACAAAGAACAAGAACTGCATGATCCTGTATGGGGGAGCCCCGAAAGATTCAGTTTTGGCTTTGAACTTTCATCGGCGTGCTCAAGAATTGGGGTTGCAGATTGTCTGGTCTGAGAAGTTTAAAAAGGAAACTGCCGAACGAATTATTTCAATCCTGGCCAGGCCGACTCAATTTGATGAGTTTAAAAACCCGATTCAGTTTACCATGAAGTTGGACAGCATTGGGAGCATTTTTGTAGCATCTGACGATCCGCTGGTGTACACTAAAGTGATAAGTAGCGTGGAGGCCCGTGGCGATTCTGTTCTGATCATCGGTTCGGAATCCTGGCTGGACAATCCTTCAGTGGACCTTGGGAAGTATGAAAAGATGCATGTCATGTTTGCGGCACCGAACTACACGCCATATGCCGACCCGGCGTTTATCGGATTCAGAAGGGCGTACATTCGATCGCATGGATCCTTCCAGCCGGAGTATATGAACTATACTAAAATTGGTTTTGAATTCATGATGATTACTGGCCGCGCCCTGAAGAATCACGGGGTTTACTTTCAGGATGGGCTCGCTCAGGCCGGACCCATTACGGGCTGGATGACAAAGAATTTTCATTTCTCGACCAACCGCGACAACAAGGGGTTTCCCTTTGTCTATTTTCGGCGAGGAGACCTGGTTCCCATAGACTAACAATTCATGGCTGATCTGCTCATCACGCATATCAAAGGGCTCGTTCAGGTACGTTCAGCTACAACCGATCCGGTTGCCGGGACGGATATGGCCAACCTCCCCATACTGTCAGATGCCTATCTGGTGATGGAAGACGGCGCCATCTCCGCCTACGGGCCCATGAGCGAAATGCCTGCCATACGGGCAAGGGAAACAATCCTTGCTGCGGGGCGATTTGTATTCCCAAGTTTCGTCGATAGCCATACACACCTTGTTTTTGCTTCGGCACGCGAAGAGGAATTTGTGATGAAACTCAAGGGCGCGACCTATGCCGAGATCGCCGCAAAAGGTGGCGGAATCCTGAACTCTGCCCGCAGGCTTCAGGCCATGCCGGAAGAGGAACTCTTTCAGCGGTCGCTCACAAGGGCAAATGAAATCATTGCCTCCGGTACAGGGGCTGTAGAGATCAAAAGCGGCTATGGGCTTACCGTGAAAGATGAATTGAAAATGCTCCGTGTGGCTCGCCGCATTGGAAGTGAAACTCCCCTTACCGTGCGCACAACGTTCCTTGGCGCACATGCCGTGCCAACTGACAAGACAAAAGCAGACTATATCCGTCTTATTCTGGAAGAAATGCTCCCGGCTGTTGCAGAAGAAAAACTCGCCGACTACATCGACGTTTTTTGCGAGCAAGGCTTCTTTACGGAGGAGGAAACCATTCAGCTTGTGGAGGCTGGAAAAAAATATGGGATGCGGCCACGCATTCATGCGAACCAACTACATCGCTCCGGTGGCGTTCAGGCAGGCGTGAAAACGAATGCCATCAGCGTGGATCACCTGGAAAATATCGGAGACGAAGAGATTCAATTGCTGAAAGGGACAACGGTCATGCCTACGGCCCTTCCCGGAGCGGCATTTTTTCTGAACCTTCCCATGCCTCCGGCGAGGAAAATGATTGCCGAAGGACTTCCCATCGCGCTGGCCTCAGACTACAACCCCGGAAGTTCGCCGAGTGGCAATATGCCCCTGATGATTTCACTCGCCTGTATCCGAATGAAAATGACGCCTGAGGAAGCGATTAATGCAGCTACGTTGAATACGGCCTATGCGCTAGAGTTGCTCGCATCGCACGGCAGTATTACTGTCGGAAAGCGTGCGAATGTGTTTATCACCAAGCCAATCCCATCGGTTGCCTACTTTCCATATGCCTACGGGTCACCCTTGGTCGATACGGTGATCTTGGATGGCAAGGTGATTAGCTAACTCCCTGCGGCCCTTGCGACGGTGGCTCGTACCGCTCATACCGATAGAAATATTTCTGATACCCGTATGCCGAGAAGGCACAAGCAAGAGCAAGCAAGAGGTATATCGGAAATCGAAATAGAATAATGACGACCAGTCCCAGTGCGGCAGCAAAAACGAACTGTGAAAATCGATCGAACGACATGGGTGTCCTGAGTAGAAAGCAGTAGCCCGCGGCTTGAATTGCCAGACCGAGCATCAGAATCTGAATGAAGTCCAGCAGGTTGAGGGCTGCCGGAAAGTTGCGTGCAAGCAGTACATACTCAGGAAGATAAACCAGTACGATGGATCCCAGAAACAGGAGCATGCGCCGGCCGATTGGAATGGGCAGGTTTCTGGTTAGGCTCAGTACATGGTTTTCGAAGTTCACAAACTGGTAGATGACAGGCATCGATGTCGCCCAGGTTAATGCGCTGCCCATAGCAAGGAAACGAATGTCGTATGATTCGTATTCGTATAGCTTGCATATTCCGAACAGGATAAGGCAGTTGAATATTTTGACAGCGAGCACAAGTCCAAACTGCTGTCGAAGCACCGACTCAAGGAATAGTTGAGGGAAGGATCTAATCAGAGTGCGATCCATGAGGCGTTTAATCCACCGTGTTTTATTCTCCTTTCCAGCCCGGTGCAACGTGAGGTACAAATCCAGGGTGACTAAAAGAAGCAGAACGAGGAGTTCTGCCGTTACAATAAGCATGGACGTTTCCATGTGGATTCGGAACGCGATGAGGAGCAAGAAGGCACCGTAGATCAATACAGGTAGACTTTGTGTGAGTGCCACAATGAAAAGAAGACTTACTTTTTGTTTCGCCGGAGCCAACGTAAGCGCATGAATAAATGCCATAGCCGGTTCGCTCCTGACCCGGTGATTGAACGTTATGATTTTGATTCCATAGAGCGCCCAGAGGAATGCGGGGATCAAAGTCAAGATAGGGTAGCTGACAAAAAAAGTGGCAAGAGCAACGTGTTCATTGCCCGACATGACTCCACCTGCCGCGCCAATAACAAAGAAGAAAAAGAGAGCATTCTCTTCAAAGAACCGGTTGGCAAACGACTTCCTCAGAACGGGACCGTAAACGTTGGATGTCATGCGATGCTGCCATTTTTGATTTCCAGGACGCGGTCGACGGAGAGTATTCCGGGATCGAGCAGCTGGTGGGAAGAAAGTAAAATGGTTATAGGTTCCTTGCCCCCTGTTTTCTCTTTAACCAGGATGAGGAGTGAGTTCCGCGATCGTTCGTCCAGGGTCACCAGCGGCTCATCGAGAATAATCAATTCGGGGTTCCCGAGGAACGCCATGGCCAGTGAGAGTTTTTTCAGCATACCGCTGGAATAGGTACCGCATGGTTTGATGAAGTATTCGTCCACGCCCAGTGCGTTGCAGTATCGGTCTTGTTGGTCAACGGTTGCCCCCTTTGCTTTACCTACAAACCGAACCAAATCTTTTGCCGTGAGAAACGTTGGGTACACTGGTTCTGCTTCGCTATAGTTGACCCGAAGGCGGTAGGCGATGGGATCGTTGGTCAGGCTAATGGTATTTACACTGATGTCTCCTTCACATGGTATTATTCCGGCCAGCGACTTAAACAGGGTTGTTTTTCCGGTGCCATTCTCTCCTTTGACCCACGTGACTCCCGGATTCAGATCGAGGACGGGTATGGCCAGGATCAGGCGATTGTCATAGTGTTTTGAAAATTCCCTGATTGTGACCATGTTCAGCGTTTGACTTCTACGGAATACGTTATTTCACTCTTCAGGGATGCCGCTACCGAGCAGTATTTTTCCAAGGACAGACCGGCCACTTTGTGGAGTTCCTCATTATCAACATCGGGTGAAGTGATCACAAAGTGGCAATGGATTTTGGTGAAGTAGTGTGGCGTGCTTTCCTGCCGGGTTCCTTCCGTAATGGTGTCAAAATGAAGAATAGTTTTTCTTCTCTTTTTCAACATCACCACAATGTCCACCGCCCCGCAGCCGCCAAGGGCCGAGAGGAGAAGTTCCACAGGTGACTGGTCCGCTTTGATTTCTCTCTTGCGCATGTCAATCCGGACCCTGTTGTTATTGTCGTTGACGGATTCGTAAACCTCATCGGCCAGCATGGTTGTGATAATCTTCATTGTGAATCGTTTGACCCCAATTTAGCATTAATACGGCCATTTTTTGGGCGCGTAACTTTCCGTTAACTTTGTTGTTAAAGTACCATGGAAAGTCACATCCGGATACCCATGTTCCCCTTGACGATTTTTCCCATGCCGGGGGAGATGGTTCCGTTGCATATTTTTGAACCCCGATACCAGCAACTACTGAAAGATGCGGAGGAGCGCGATATTTCTTTTGGCATCTACTTTAACCACATCCAGAATACCTCCAAATTGGGATCTCTGGTGAAACTAGAAAGCGTAATCAAGAGGTATCCTGGCGGTGAGTCTGATATCATCGTAAAATGCCAGGACTTGTTCAGCATGGGCACGTTGTTCCGTACGTATAAGGAAAAGCTTTATCCGGGAGGTGATGTAGAATTCTGGCAAGTTGATCTCAACACGCGGGTATCGCCGAAAGTCATACTGGAGTTCGAGGAGTTTATGAGGTTGCTGAAAATCACGCAGGTACCGGAGTCATGTTCGGCTTATCACGTTGCCAACGAACTGAACCTTGACTTTGAAGACCGATTGAAGTTCGTTCAATTGGATGCAGAGAAGAAGGAAGGATTTTTGTCCACACGGCTCAAGTTCCAGATGCATCTTCTGACGCAGGCGGAGAAGGCCAAGGATGTGTTTCATCTGAACTGAGTCACCCTACAACAATAAATAAAAGAAGACCGTCTCTGCGGAGAGACGGTCTGGAGATTATTCTTCAGCGATTTACTTTCCTTACTTCTTGGACTTCGCAAAGTCTCCCGCCTTGAAGATGTTTATTTGCTCAGGCACCATGTACTTCTTCATGGCTGCATTGATTTGCTCCGGTGTAAGTGCCAGCACTGTTTTCTCAAACGACTCATCCCAGTTCAATGTCCGCTTGATAAAAAGATAGTTGGTTAACGTGTTGGCCAGCGCGCCATCCTGTGCCCGGCCTACGGTGCGTGACTGCGGCCATCCTGCTTTGGCGGCAGTGATTTCTTCAGCTGTAAATCCCTCTGTGCGCACTTTGACGATCTCTTCATTAAAGGCCTTCTCGAGTTTCTCCAGGTTCTCGGGTGCATATATGGCAAAGGCAAGGAAGGATCCGATAGGGTCAATGCTGCCCGCATTAAATTGAGAACCGACTCCATAGCTTAGCCCGTCCTTCTGACGGATCCGGACAGCAAGCCGGGAATTCAGGAACCCTCCGCCCAGCATGTAGTTGCCGAGCACCATGGCCGGATAGTCCGGACTGTCGTCGCGCATTTCAAAATTGAAGGAAGCTAGAAAAATGGCGTTAGCCTTGTCCGGGGTTTCGATTGATTGGTTGGTGGTTGTCACGGGGAATAGCTTGCCGGCCAGCCGCGTGTATGGCGTAGCACTCTTCCAGTTACCAAATGATTCAGTGATGAGGTTCTTAATCTCCGTAGGGTCAAAATCGCCTACACAGGAAGCGGTAGTGCCATTTGTGACGCCATACATATCCTTGTAGAATTTTTTGACCTCATCGAGGGTAACTGATTTAATGCTTGCGATGTCTTCGTCAAATGTGAATACATACCGTGGGTCGCTTTTTGCGTATGGGGTTAGGTGTTGAGAGAGTTTTAGCGAGGCAATGGCCTGTGGCTCGCTCCGGTTAGATTCTATCTGAGCCAATTGTTCGCTCTTTAATTTTTCAAGCTCATCTGCCGGGAAGATCGGATCTTTCAAAACCTCTGAAACGAGTTTCAATACGTCAGGCAGATTGGGCCGGATGGTAGTAATATTCACAAAGACAAGAGTCGATCCACCGCCAATAGTAACATTGGCTTTGAGCCGATCGAATTCATCTTTTATTTGCTGCCTGGTATGTTTGGAGGTCCCTTTGTTGAGCATGCTGGCAGCGAATCGTCCTGCATGTGCGCGGTTGGCCAATGATTTTTCATCGCCAAGTCTGAATTGAAGACGAACTTCTACAGATTCTCCCCGTGTCTTCTTAGACAGGAAAGCGAAAGTCAGGCCGCTAGGCAGATTTCCACGGGTTGTACGCGATTCGATATTGGCAGGGGATGGATCGAAGGCTTCACCAGTCGCGACGGCCGCATTGCCTTTGTAGTCCTTAACCAGAGCGTCGACATCCGGGGTGGCAGGAATCTCCGTGCGGCTTGGCTTATCGGTCGGAATAAATTCGCCGGTCGTGCGATTGTCGGCCCTTAGATATAGCGCAGCGACCCGGTTGACATCTTCCGGAGTAACGGTTTTGACATTATCACGAGTTAGAAAAAGCATTCTCCAGTCTCCCATACTTGCATAGCTGGTGAATTGCAGTGCAACAGTCTGAGATGAGTTGAAGGACAGTTCTATTTGTTTAATAATCTCGTTTTTTGCCCGCTCCACTTCTTCTTTTGATGCCGGGGTCGAGATGAATTCATCAAGTGTTTTAATCAGCGTTGCCTTTGCATCCGACAACGATTTCTCTTTCAGGACCTCGGTGCCTGCGTATAGCAATCCGGGTTCCTTATACTGTGTGGCATAGCTGTATGTGCTGCTGGCCTTTTTTGTATCGACCAGGGCCTTATAGAGCCTTCCGGAAGGAGGGCTTCCCAAGATGCGGGTCAACACCTGTATAGCCGGAAAATCTGGGTGCGTACCTGCAGGGATGTGATAGGCCGCCATGGCAACCCCAACATCACCGACACGCTTGAGCGTAACGCTCCTTTCGCCATCCTGCGTCGGATCAACGGTATATGTCTTCTGAACTTCGCGAATGGGCCTCGGAGTCGCGCCAAAGTACTGGTTAATCAACTCCAGGGTTTTTGCTTCATCGATTTTGCCAGCCACCGTAAGCACAGCGTTGTCTGGCTGGTAGTTCCTTTTGTAGAAATCCTGCAGCCGATCAATTGGCACATTTTCCAGGTCAGCGCGCGATCCGATTGTTGACTTACCATAGTTATGCCACAAGAATGCCGTTGATGTAACACGTTCTGATAACACATTGCCTGGATTGTTCTCCCGAGATTCGAATTCGTTCCGCACAACGGTCATTTCGCTCTCGAGGTCCTTCTTGGCGATGAAGGAATTGACCATCCGGTCTGACTCCAGGTCGAGGGCCCACTTCAGATTCTCTTCAGTAGCGGAAAATGTTTCAAAATAATTGGTGTAATCAACCCATGTTGATCCATTCGGCGAAGCACCGTGCTCAGTAAGTTCCTGAGGAATGTTGGGGTGCTTGGGCGTCCCTTTGAATACGAGGTGTTCCAGTAGATGCGCCATCCCCGTCTCTCCATAGTTTTCATGTTTGGAACCAACCAGGTAGGTGATGTTGACCGTAACGGTCTGCTTCGATTGGTCCGGGAAGAGAAGCACCCGAAGTCCATTTTGAAGTCGGTACTCAGTGATCCCCTCTACGGAAGTGACCTTAGTAGGAGGGGCGACCAGGGCTTTGTTCTCTATTTTGGACGATTCTGGCTTAGCTGCGGTTGAACCTTTCTTCTTTGGCTGTGCATAGGAAATGAAAGTCAGTGCCAGAAAAAGACTGCAAATTCCAATTGTTTTGGTCATGGTTATGGGTTTGATTGAAAAAACGAATTGTGAATGTAGTTGGAAATAGACTGGGTAACAACTGGAAAAAGTTCATCGAACGCTAGTGAATTAGACAAGGTTCTGCAGGTCAGATTGAAATTTTGACAGTTGATGATTTACCGATGAAGAAGAAGTCAATGGGGTATTATTGGCTTAGCTGAGTTGGATTCGTTTGTGACTTGATTTGGATCACCCACAATGCCGTATTATTCCGAATTTGATTCAATTGGATAGGCGCGAAGGGTTTTTATTTCTACCTTTTAACGAAATCTGCCCTCGTTTATACCCGTCCTTTGAATATGTTATGCCGTGCCTTCTCTGCCTTGTTTCTCTTGGGCTTCCTGTTTCAGGGTTGCAAGAAGGATGAACCGGCACCAATCGTATGCTACATAACCTCATTGACTGAGTTCAATTCAGGCTATGCCTATGTGACCAGTTACATGTATGATGTAAATAACCGGGTGTCCGGGGTTAGCGTCGTAGGGGGAGGCTCTACTACAGACATAGCTTACTTATATGATGGAATGGGGAGGGCGGAAGGCGCCACGTATAAGGGAGGCGTGATAACAGCGTCTGAGACCTACACGTACGACGGATCAAACAGGCATGTAGGGACAGTCTTTACCATTGGTAGTTCAATCTCAACTTCTGCTTATACCTACAATGCATCCGGCCAATTGACAATAGCCACCTATTCAGCGGATGGTTTTCTTGAAACGGACACTTTTTCATATCCCAATGCGACATCACTAAGTTTTTCCTCCATTTCCTATACCTACACAACAAATGGAATCACACATACCGGATCGTATGCTTACGAATATGACAAGAACCTGAACCCACAGCGACTTATCCCGGGCAACCCGGTGAAAGCTGAAAATAACCCAACAAAGCGTACCAGTTCCTTTGACGGCAATCTGTCGGTAACAACATATGCCTATCAGTACAATGAAAGGGGATACCCAATAAGCGCTGCGGTCAAGGTGGATGGATCGCCTTCAAGCCACGTCATCGCGTACAGCTGCAAGTAATCTTGTGCATCGCGTATTGGCAACCGACGGTCAGGGATGATTGCACCTTACATATTCCTCCGGTACTGCCCCCCAACCTGAAACAGGGCATTTGTAATCTGTCCAAGTGAGCACACTTTGCAGGCTTCCATTAGCGCTTCAAAAATATTACGGTTCTTGATAGATGCATCCTGAATATTCAGAAGCTGATCCGCGCTATGTGATTTTTGAAATCCCTGCAGTGACCGGAGCATCTTGATCTGGTACTCTTTTTCATCCGTCGTTGCCCGGATGACTTCTTGTGGAACGAGCGTGGGTGAGCCTTTCGAACTCAGGAACGTGTTGACACCAATGATCGGATATTCGCCGGTGTGCTTCAGTGTCTCGTAGTACAGGCTCTCTTCTTGGATTTTTCCGCGTTGGTACATCGTCTCCATGGCGCCCAGCACTCCGCCTCGTTCGGTGATGCGGTCAAACTCCAGAAGCACGGCTTCCTCCACCAGATCGGTAAGCTCTTCTATTATGAAGGATCCCTGTAGCGGGTTCTCATTCTTTGCAAGGCCCAATTCTTTGTTGATGATCAGTTGAATTGCCATCGCGCGCCGAACTGACTCTTCCGTTGGTGTCGTGATCGCCTCGTCGTACGCGTTTGTGTGCAGTGAGTTGCAATTGTCGTAGATCGCGTACAACGCCTGGAGCGTCGTGCGGATATCGTTAAAATCAATTTCCTGTGCGTGTAAGGATCGTCCCGAAGTCTGGATGTGATACTTCAGCATCTGGCTTCGCGGATCGGCGCCGTATTTGTTTTTCATCGCCTTGGCCCAGATTCGTCTCGCCACCCGGCCAATTACGGAGTACTCTGGATCAATCCCATTGCTAAAGAAGAACGAAAGGTTTGGTGCAAAACCATTGATGTCCATGCCGCGGCTCAGGTAGTATTCCACGTACGTAAAGCCATTGCTCAGCGTAAACGCCAATTGGGATATTGGATTTGCCCCGGCTTCCGCAATGTGATAACCTGAAATCGAAACAGAATAGAAGTTGCGGACTTTGTTATCAATAAAATACTGCTGTACATCACCCATCAGCCGAAGGGCAAACTCGGTGGAGAAGATGCAGGTATTCTGTGCCTGATCTTCCTTGAGGATATCTGCCTGCACTGTTCCCCGAACTTGGGTCAGCGTCTCAATCTTAATCCGATCGTAAACATCCTTTGGTAAAACCTGGTCGCCCGTAACGCCAAGAAGAAGTAGTCCGAGTCCATCATTGCCTTTGGGCAAAGGACCCTGGTATGCTGGGGGTGTTTCCTTTTTCTGTGCGAACAGATCAGCAATCTTCTTCTTTACCTCAGCCTCCATTCCTTGCTTGCGGATGTATAGCTCGCACTGCTGATCAATGGCAGCATTCATAAAATAGCCCAGCAACATGGGAGCAGGGCCGTTGATGGTCATGGATACCGAAGTCTTTGGATCAGTCAGATTGAATCCGCTGTATAGTTTCTTCGCATCGTCGAGGCAACAGATGCTCACGCCCGAGTTGCCAATCTTTCCATAGATGTCCGGCCGGAAATCGGGATCGTTGCCATATAACGTTACGGAATCAAAGGCAGTAGATAACCGTTTCGCAGGCGTGGCGAAACTCACATAATGAAATCGGCGGTTGGTGCGTTCCGGGCCGCCTTCACCCGCGAACATCCGGGTA
>JANNAZ010000399.1:0-11939 GCA_031384895.1 Cyclobacteriaceae bacterium
GTGGGGTTCCAACTCGCTGGTAGTAATCTTAAGACCAGCCTTCGTTGCCGTAATCGATGAATTGATAATTATGCTCGGCGGCACTTTCCGGATCCGCATCAGGATCAGATCGAATATCGAGACTTTTACTCCCGAAATAATGGCCGTAAACCAAAGGCCAACCGGGACATAGTACATAAGAATAAAAAAGAGGATAATGCCTCCAAAAACCATAACCAATAAGAAGATATCCATAGTGTTAATTTATTTGTTCAACAATGACCTGATGGGAGAGTATACGAATTACCTTAATTCTAGAGCCTGTCTCCATGTAGCCCCCGAATGTTTTTACTTCATAGACCTTTCCATTTAACTCAGCCTTTCCGATGGGCCGTAGTGCCGATACGGTTATTCCTTCCGCCCCTTCTGTCAGGTCGCGTAATTCCTCTTCATTAACACGCCCCGCCATAGTCGCTTTGGATGCAAACCGACCCCATACGTTTGACTTAAACGTAAGGTATAGGATCACCCCTGACGCTAACGCCGTCCCGGTTGCCGTGGTCGACCCGATGGTGGTTCCAAAATATCGAAAACTCAATATGACGCCAAAAATGGAAAGACCAAAGCCAATCAAACCAACTACGGTTGTTCCCGGAACAAAGACAATTTCAATCACAACCAGAGAAATTCCCAGCAGGATCAAGGATAGTACGGTAATCCATTCCATCATAGCAGGCGAAATTACATAATCCATTCTGCCATCGGTGGGTCTTCAACTGTGATTATTTACAATCCATGCGGAAGCAGCCCATTGGCACTTCATCTCTTAATAAGCTCTGGCAAAGACGACCCTTCCTTCAGATGGCTTCCCGGAATAGATGCAGGTGCCCGCTTCCCGTGAAGCATCCAACGGGATGCACCGTATGGTCGCCTTGGTCTCTTCCTTGATTTTCTGCTCCGACTCCCTGCTGCCATCCCAGTGAGCAAGTACGAACCCGCCCTTCTCGTCCAGCACACGCTTGAACTCTTCGTAGCTGTCTACCGAGGTGGTATTCGTTTCCCTGAACTTGAGCGCGCGATTGTACAGGTTTCTCTGAATATCTTCCAGCAGCACTTCGATGACAGCGGTTATGCCCTCCATCTTCAGCACGTGTTTTTCTTTTGTATCCCGTCGGGCTACTTCCACGGTCCCCCCTTCGAGGTCGCGTGGACCTATGGCGATGCGTACGGGCACTCCCTTCATTTCATATTCGGCAAATTTGAAACCAGGTTTATGCGTATCGCGGTTGTCGAACTTCACGGTTAGCCCTGCCTTTCGCAAGTCTGCCATAATGGGCTCGACAGCGGCAGAGACTTTGGCCAACTCCTCATCACTTCGGAAAATGGGAACGATAACGACATGAATTGGCGCAAGTCGGGGTGGCACAATCAGTCCGTCATCATCTGAATGGGCCATGATTAGTCCCCCAATCAGTCGGGTGCTGACACCCCAAGAGGTTCCCCACACATAATCCAGTTTGCTTTCTTTATTGGAAAACTGAACGCCGAAAGCTTCCGCGAAATTCTGGCCCAGAAAATGGGAGGTGCCGGCTTGCAGTGCTTTGCCGTCTTGCATGAGCGCCTCAATGCAATAGGTTTCGACGGCTCCGGGAAACTTCTCCCCGTCGCTCTTTCTCCCCTTGATAACCGGGAGCGCCATAAAGTTTTCAACGAAGTCAGCGTACACATCCAGGATCAGGAGGGTTTCCTTTTCAGCCTCGACGCGCGTAGCGTGAGCAGTATGACCTTCCTGCCAAAGGAATTCTGCAGTGCGCAGAAATAGCCGCGTGCGCATTTCCCACCGCACGACGTTTGCCCATTGATTAATAAGTATGGGTAGGTCACGGTATGACTGAATCCACTTCTTGTAGGTGTTCCAAATGATTGCTTCGCTGGTGGGGCGAACAACAAGTTCCTCTTCCAGTTTCGCGTCTGGGTCCACCATCAATTTTCCCGGACGCAACGGGTCGGCCTTGAGCCGGTAATGGGTGACAATCGCACACTCCTTGGCAAAGCCCTCGGCATTCTTCTCCTCTGTCTCAAACATGCTCTTGGGAACAAACAGCGGAAAATAGGCATTCACGTGCCCTGTGTCTTTAAACATCTTATCCAGGGCGCGTTGCATGTTTTCCCAGATGGCATAGCCGTACGGTTTTATTACCATACAGCCCCGAACGTCTGAATTTTCAGCCAGATCTGCCTTTTTCACCAAGTCCACATACCATTGCGAGTAATCCTCTGCGCGTGTCGGTAGCTGTTTTGCCATTGTTCTATACAAATTGAGGGGCAAATATAATTCAGTGGCTATTCATAGTCTATTTCAAGGTATTTGTGCGAAATCAGCGGTTTTCGGCCAAAAACCATACGAAACGAGGCACAGAATTCGTTGGTTTAGGGAATCGCACACGCTAATTTTACGTTATAAAGAAAGAAGGACTATAATCCTCATTCACCATGAAAGCGAAATACACTCTGTTGGCAATGGCCCTGACACTTGGCACGGCAGCCCTCGCGCAGGAAGTGGACGACATGTACTTCACCGCCAAGGACCGTGTTGGTCAATCAGAAGCCGTAGAGGCAGCATCGGCTGGTCGCTATGCTTCGATTGACAAGCAGATGGTGCAGTCTAATCCGGTAAACCCTTCCGATAGTTATACCGGGCGGGGCGTTAATCCGGAATTCAGCGCACAACAAAAGAACGGCACAGAACTCATCCAGGAAAACCCTGATTATTTTTTGTCCTCCTATACTCCGAAGAATGTTAACAGTAATCTGTATTCTGGCAGCGCAACCGCGTACAACTGCGGATGCGGAAATACGAACGCTTACTCGGGTATGGGTTACAGTGGATTTGGCAACCCGTATGGAAATTACTACTCACCCTACGGGGGCTCCTACTCACCCTACGGCGGACTCTCCACAATGATGGGATATGGATTCGGAAGTTATGGTTCAGCGATGAGCATAGGCATGAGCTATGGAATGGGAAGTATGTATGGCAGTCCCTATAGCGGAATGTATAATCCGTATGGCTACAGGCCCAATTACAATAATGTGGTAATTGTTACTGGCGCCGACATCAATCAAACCACCCATGGCAAACGTCCGGTTCGGGGAAGTTCCATTGACACTCATTCTCCCATTTCCAATTCGACAGCGCCCTATGTTGCTGGCACCAACGGACGTTCACGCGACACACGATCTGGAAGAACTGCCGGATCCAACTATTACGATCCAAGCTGGAGGAGTAATCCAAGTAATTTTCCTACTCGCAGTTATGACTTTACAACAGGTCGGAGCAGCGCCTACACAACGGGATCAACAACCGGACGTAGCTGGAACAATGACTCCGGGAGATCATCCCGTACTTTTGATTCCTTCGGATCTGGCTCTCGCGGATCCATGGGCAGTGTCGGCGGCACTTCGGGTGGCGGAAGTAGCGGTAGCAGTGGCGGCCATTCTCGCGGTCGGAACTAAATCAAGAACATACATCGCATGAACAGCAAGGTCGCACGGACGATCGCGGGACTCGTATTGGCAACTGTTGGCAGTTTACAAGCACAATCCTATGCAGAAGAGGCCCTGATTGTAAGTCGGATCCGTGCCGGCGGAAGTGCAAGAATTCAGGCCATGGGAGGTGTGCAGAACGCGCTGGGGGGTGACATCAGTTCGGCTTATTATAATCCGGCCGGGCTCGGGATGTACAACCGTTCTGATTTTTCAATAACACCCGCTTACGGGATCACAACTTATTCGTCTACCTATCTCGGCAATACAACCTCTGATTCACGGAACTCACTCATGCTTCCTAACCTGGGCGTCGCCTTTCACGCGGGACAGGATGGGAGCAAAGGGCTATGGGGAGGAACACTGGGGATCAGCTTCACGCGGATCAATGATTTTAATGACACGTTCCACTATGCTGCGACGAACCCCGACAACTCCATTATCGATTATTTTATTTCACAGGCGAACGGCGCAACTACGGCTCAATTCAGCAACTCCGGCAACAATTACAATACGCCAACAGGCCTTGGCTATTTCAATTACCTGATCGGCCCACAAGATATCCTCACGCCACCGGGTCCCGCGGACCAATACTTTACGGACGCAACCGGAGTACCCCAACAGGCTGAAGTGGTAAAGACCTCTGGCGCCCAGAACCAATGGAGCTTGTCTTACGGTGTAAATTTCAATGACAAGGTATTTGTCGGTGCCGGACTGGGGATAACCACGCTGTCGTACAAATCGGAGAAGACGTACACCGAAGAGTTTACCGAAGTGGGTCAACCTATGTCGAAGATGCAGCTGCAGGAAAACCTGACGCTGAATGGCACAGGCATTAACGCGACCGCTGGCGTGATCTTCCGTCCAAAGGATTCCTTTCAAATGGGTTTTTCATTTGCGACACCAACCGCATACGAGATTGATGACAACTACAACGCGAAGATGACGACCGCCTGGAATGCCTTCGAATATGAGCCGGGAAAATTTCTCAACAACGAAGAAGCAAACACCGATAACCTGACATCAACCTATTCCCTGGTTACACCCTGGCGCCTGAGCATGGGCCTCACTTATTTTTTTCAGAAGAAAGGATTTCTCAGTGCCGATGCGGAATGGCTGAACTATAGCACGACCAAATTTGATGGCGACCAGGATTACTCGGGCGACAACCAGCAAATCAAGAACTTGTATAAGTCCACCTTCAATATTCGGATCGGAGGGGAATACCGATTGAAAAACTACCGATTCCGTGCCGGTTATAGCTTCATGCCTGATCCCTTCCAGATTCCGCAAAATGATGTCAGCCGCGCCATTTCTGGTTATTCCGCGGGCGGCGGATACCGTACTGCGAAGTTCTACCTGGACCTTGCCGTGGTGCTGAATTCCGGGGACACTTCTTACCGGCCCTACCAACTTAACTATCCGCTAGATCCCCTGGTGACTCAAAACCGAAAAGCGACGACCATACTGGTTACTGTTGGTTTCCCATTTTAAGCAGCGTAATGATTTCGTCGGCGCTCGCCTCCGGCCCCACACTCAGGTGTGCCTGTCGGTAATATGACATTCGCTGAGACCGCATGAACTCAATGGAATCCTTCAGGTTGTCAGGGCGCACCTGAGCGAAGAGGGGCCTTGCATGCAGGTCCGTTTTCTGGATCCGTTGAGAGATAATTCGGGGAGCGACATCCAGAAAAATACTGGTGCCGGCTTGATTAATGATCGTGATGTTATCCGAAAAGCAAGGCGTACCGCCACCGGTAGCCATTACAAAATCGTCGGCTGACAATGAAAGTTTGCGCAGGTGACGGGCCTCGAGCTTCCGAAAATATTCTTCCTTATGAAGCTTGAATATTTCCTGGATGCTCTTTCCTTCTTCTTTTTCAATGGCTTCATCCAGATCAATGAACCGCATTCGCAAGGAAGCCGCAAGTGCTTTGCCAAGTGTGGTTTTTCCTGAACCCGGAAGGCCAAGAAGAAAAATCTTCATGTCAGGGTTTGCTAATCAGGCTCACTATTTCCTGGCTTGTCGGCGTGTCGTTGTGGTGCCAGTTGCCCAGCACCGTGCCGTCGTTCCATAGTGCAATACCCGGGTTGGAGCGGAGGATCGTTTTAAGCACAGTAGCATCAGCAAACGCATAGGGTACAGCAAGTTGATTCTCGTGCCGGAATACCTCCAGCGACTCAGCAGATGACGAGGTGAGTATGAGGCAGTCAACCTGGCCATCCAGGTCTTCCGTAAGCGTGCGTATCGCTTCGATGTTTTTCATGGAGGCCTTCCGAACATCCACGATGATGATCAACAGCTTCGGCCCTTGGAAGGTTGCCTCCGTCAGGTCCTCCCCCTCCGGCGTGGTCACCAGATAATCCGTTATCTTCGGTTTGATTTTTTCCTCATTCGTTACGCGGGAAGATTTGTACACATAGCCCTCTTCTGCGGGCAGGTACTTCAGCGAGGTCACCTCTTCACCGCCTTTATCAAATACATATTCAATGATGGGTTGTTCTCCGGGTTTCAATTGCACCGGGATGTTATTCCCAATCCGGTAGGCACGAAAATCAATGAATGGCAAATGCCGTATTGCGTACAAGCCTACAATTAAACTGAGTGTGGCCGTTGCCAGAACTATACTATATCCTTCCAGTGTGCGCAGATTAGACTGGTAATTCTTCCGGTACCAGAAGAGGTGAAACACAAAACCCATGAGCACCACATCTTTGGAGAACGACTCCCAGGGGGTAAGCTTAATTGCATCGCCGAAGCATCCGCAATCCGTAACCTTATTGAAATAGGCTGAGTAAAACGTCAGGAAGGTAAAGAACACCATCATCGCCAGCAGCACCCAGGTGGTAGCCGACATCCGGTACATGAAAAGAATGGCTACACCCAGCACCAGCTCAAGTATGATCAGCGCCATCCCGATCTCCAGTGACCAGGGAATAAAATAATGAAAGAAGGATCCGAAGTCTTCGACGAATACCTCGAAGTACTCTTCCAGTTTGATGGCAGTCCCTACCGGGTCATTAACCTTGATCAATCCGGAAAAAATAAAAAGTCCGCCTACAAAAAAGCGAGAAAACTGGTCGAAAAATCGTTGCATGGCTAGTTCTTGTTTTTTTCCTCGTCCAAAAGAATCAGGGCAAATACAGCGTAGTTGATCATATCCTGATAATTGGCCTTCACCCCTTCGCTGACCAGGGTTTTCCCATCGTTGTTCTCGATCTGCTTAACCCGAAGAAGTTTCATTAGGATGATGTCCGTGATCGAACTCACCCGCATTTCGCGCCAGGCTTCTCCGTAGTCGTGATTCTTGTTGTCGAGCAAGTGAATGGTCTCGTCGACGGCTTTGTCATAGAGCGGCATCACTTCCTCCGCGGTAAGCTCCAGCTGAGGTGAACCTTCGAGGGTGACTTGAACTAAGGCGATAACACAATAGTTAACAATCCCCACGAACTCATCCCGGATCGGGTCGCCCACCTTTTGCATCCCTTTGTCCTGAATGCTGCGGATTCGTTGCGCTTTGATAAAAATCTGGTCTGTAATAGAGGATAGGCGTAAAACACGCCAGGCCGTACCGTAATCGCGAGTCTTCTTGAGGAACAACTCTTTGCAGGCGGCGATTACCTCTCTATATTGTGTGCTCGTCTTGGAAATCATACAGCGGGTGCAAAATAACGCATTTTATTACAACAATACAGTGAACCTCCGGGGAGAGCTTATGCTCCTTGATCCGCCCAAAGTCATGGGCATTCTTAATGTAACGCCCGACAGTTTTTTCGACGGGAGCAGATTGCGTGATGAAAAAGAAATCCTGGATCGCGCTTCGAGCATGGTTGAGGAGGGTGTTCATCTGCTAGACATCGGAGGCTACTCGACGCGTCCTGGAGCGAAGATTGTTAGCGAGGAAGACGAATGCAGCCGTGTATTGCCTGCCATTCGGTTACTGGCCAAGCGCTTTCCAAAAACACCTATTTCAATTGATACGTTTCGATCCTCCGTTGCCCGACAGGCCGTCGACGCGGGTGCGTCGCTGGTCAACGATATCTCCGGTGGCGAATTGGACCCGAAGATGTTTGAAACGGTGGCCGACCTGGGGGTGCCCTACATCCTGATGCACATGCGCGGGACGCCTGAAACGATGGCCTCGCTGACCCACTATGACAACCTCCTGAAGGATGTGACGGATTATTTTCACAAGAAAATTCACCTTCTTCGCCAGCTGGGTGTCCGTGACATCATCCTGGATCCGGGGTTTGGATTCGCCAAGACAGCAGAACAAAACTTCGAGCTCCTCCAGCACCTCCGTTACTTTTCTATTTTTGGCTTACCTCTCCTCGCCGGGCTTTCGCGCAAAGCCATGGTATGGAAAACACTGAACACAGATCCGGCCGGCGCACTAAACGGAACAACAGCGCTAAACACAATGGCCCTGGCTAACGGTGCTTCCCTCTTGCGTGTTCACGATGTGCGTGAAGCCGTTGAGTGTATCGCGCTGTTTCAAAAAATGCAACAACAATCAATTCCTATATCATGAAAAATCTCCTGCTGATTCTATTCGTTGGGGTCACCTTATTTGCTCAGGCGCAAGCACCGGGCAAACGAAAGCTTCGCCCCGCAGACGTGTATCGATTGAAATCCATCAGCGATGGTCGCACCTCACCGGATGGAAAGTGGGTGTGCTACGTGCTCTCTTCTGTCGATTCCGCAAAGGACAAGCGGAACAGCGACCTCTGGATGGTGAGCTGGGATGGTCTTCAGTCCGTGCAGCTCACACATGGTCCGGATGGAGAATCGTCACCCCGCTGGAGCCCCGATGGGAAATACTTATCCTTTACTTCTTCCCGCCAGGGGAAACACAACCAGGTTTGGTTAATGGATCGCCGTGGCGGGGAAGCCCGGAAACTGACCGACATCAAAGGTGGCCTCGGCGACTATGCGTGGTCTCCTGACGGATCAAAACTGGTACTTGTTGTTCAGGACCCTCCGGATACATCAAAAACGAAAACACCAAAACCCCTGGAGATCGACAGGTACCAATTCAAGCAAGATGTAGAAGGATACCTCCTGAACCGCAAGACGCATCTTTATCTTTTTGATGTTGCTACAGAAAAACTTGACACGCTCACCCGTGGTAATTATAACGAAGGTGGTCCTGTGTGGGGTCCCGACAGCAAGCAAATTACTTTCGTCAGCAACCGCACCGCCGAACCTGACCGGAATGAAAATTCAGACATCTGGATTACGGAGGCGCGCAAGGATGCCGCCGCTAAACAATTAACCACGTGGACCGGGCCGGACAATAGCCCCCGTTGGAGCGCTGATGGAAAATCGATTGCGTATCTCCAGTCGACGTCTCCTGAAAAATACATGATGTACGACCAAAATATTCTGGCGGTCATTCCTGCTGCCGGCGGTGTTCCCCGGTTGTTGACCAAAGCAATGGATCGGCCGGTGGGCGCAATCACCTGGGACAAGGGTACGGCCGGACTTTCATTTCTAGTCACCGATGACCGTCAGCGGTACATTGGACACATCGCAGAGTCCGGTGGGGCTGTAACAAAAATTGCCGGTGGCAACAGATCATTCACATCACTGGAAGCCGTGCGCGAAGGCACTTTTCTCGCCATGATGAGCGAGCCTCAACTTCCCGGTGAGCTCTATGCAATAGAAAATGGAACACCCAGACGGCTGACTAAACACCAGGAAGAATTTGTAGCACCCATTGCCTTTGCTACCGTCGAGGGGTTCACCTCGAAAAGCAAAGATGGTACGCTGGTCTCCAACATCTTGTTTCGGCCGGCCGATGCGCAGACCAATCAAAAACTACCTACGGTTTTCTACATTCATGGAGGACCTGTCGGCCAGGATGAGTTTGGGTTTGACCTTACACGTCAAATGATTGCAGCCGCCGGTTACGCTGTTGTCGGTGTGAACTACCGTGGCAGTGACGGGCGTGGGCTTGAATTCTGCAAAGCGATCTATGCCGATTGGGGTAACAAGGAAGTGATGGACATTCATGGTGCAGCCGATCATGTTGTCAAAGAGGGAATAGCGGATCCCGAACGGCTGGGCATTGGAGGATGGAGCTATGGAGGGATCCTCACCAATTACAGCATCGCTACAGACACACGGTTCAAGGCGGCGGCAAGCGGAGCCGGGAGCGCGCTTCAACTTTCACTCTACGGCGCAGACCAGTACGTGAATCAATTTGAAAATGAACTGGGAGTACCCTGGAAGAACCTGGATAAATACCTGAAATTAAGCTACCCCTTACTTAAGTCTGATCGGATCAAGACGCCAACATTGTTTTTGGTAGGGGAAAAGGACTTCAACGTACCGGTCTTGGGAAGTGAGCAGATGTACCAAGCCCTTCGGTCACAGAATGTGCCTACTGGCTTAATCATTTACCCTGGGCAATTCCACGGCATTACAACGCCCAGTTATCAAATCGATCGGTTTGACCGATATGTAGGTTGGTTTGATAAACACCTGAAGGGAATCACCCCCGTGAAAATCAACACGGAGATGCGCTAACTCAGGGAAGCAAGCGAATGGTAGATGGAAAAATAAACCCTAACTTTGATCAGTGACGCTGCTGTTCCAAATGTTTTTTCTGGATGTGACCTGGGTAGACCTGGTGGATGTCGGCTTAGTGGCTATCCTGCTGTACCAGATTTACAAGATGATCCGGGGCAGCTTGGCAGTCAATATCTTTCTGGGAATCCTCGCTTTGTATCTGGTCTACCTGGTTGTCCGGGCCGCGCAAATGGAATTGCTGGCCACCATCCTCGGGCAGTTTATGGGCGTTGGCGTGCTTGCTATGATCATTCTTTTCCAGCCTGAAATCCGAAAGTTTTTACTTGTCATTGGCAGGAGCACCGAATTGAACCGTGACTTTTTTAAGTCCCTTGCCCATTGGCGCACTCGGTACCACGATGATTTTGATGTAAATGAGGTGACGGAGGCGGTGAAGACGTTGAAGGCAACTCGCACCGGTGCGTTGATTGTCTTCTCACGCGATGCAGAACTGAAATCGTATGTTGATACCGGGGATCCAGTAGACGCCGAAGTCACGAAACGAATGGTGCTGTCTATCTTCAACAAGAACAGTCCCTTGCATGACGGCGCAATTGTCATCTTCAAAGGGCGCATCAAAGCCGCTCGTTGCGTACTCCCGGTAAGTGAAAATGACCACTTGCCCACACACTTTGGATTGCGGCACCGGTCCGCCCTGGGCATGAGCGAAATTACCGACACCCTCGTCCTCGCCATTTCAGAAGAAACCGGCAGGCTCATTCTGGCACGAAACGGCAAGTTTATTAAGGCGCTGAAGCTGCGTCAGGTGGAGAGGAAAGTATTGGAGTACCTCCACAAAGAGGAGCCTCCAAAGTGGGATGAGGTCCCGGCTGAGCCCGAGCCCCTCGAGGCTCCGGAGGCGAAGCTGTAAAGAAAGCACACGGCCGGATGATAGCCGAAGCAATTTTCATTACCTTCGGTAAGGAAAACCAATTTCGAATGAAATGAAAGAAGCCAGTCTGGTGAAGTATTACTTCGCCAAGTACTTTTTTCTGGCCTTTGGGATATTGCAGTGGTTGTGTGGAACCCTTCTCCTCCTTGACAATAACCCGGCAGCCGCCATGCTATTCTTTGCCATTGGCCTGATGGCAATCATTCTCTTTGGAATGATTGCATCCAGGCTGAAGCGAGTAAGCTTGGGAAAAAATCGAATTGCCGTTATTTCAGGTGATACGACTATGCACTACGAATGGCCGCAAGTAAAATGGATCCGCCCCATGCCGTACGTCAGCGTTTACAAACTCAAGCTGCGCGGAAAAAAGGATCGCATCTATTTTTTGCCCAGGCAGCAGGACGTTTCCGTATTTGGGCTAACCCCGCAGGAGCCGGAATGGGCTGAGACGAAGAGACGAAAGAATAAATAGGCTATTTCAGCACGCCCAATTT
The DNA here is from genome assembly GCA_031384895.1 of Cyclobacteriaceae bacterium. Taxonomy (GTDB): domain Bacteria; phylum Bacteroidota; class Bacteroidia; order Cytophagales; family Cyclobacteriaceae; genus ELB16-189. The sequence continues at coordinate 11,486 of JANNAZ010000399.1, forward strand.
CTTCCCTACTTCCGTAAATGCCTGGATGGCCTTATCCAGATGGTGCCTTTCGTGCGCCGCTGACAATTGAACGCGAATGCGGGCCTGCCCCTTTGCTACAACTGGGAAGAAAAATCCGATTACATATATCCCGTTTTCCAACAAGAGGTCTGCAAACTGCTGGGCGAGCGGAGCCTCGTAAAGCATGATCGGTACGATCGGGTGCTCGCCAGGCTTGATGTCAAACCCCGCTTTGGTCATTTCCATACGAAAGTATTTTGTGTTTTGCTCCAGCTTGTCGCGCAAGGTGGTTGCCTCCGAAAGCATGTTCAAAACTTCGATCGATGCTCCGGTAATTGAAGGAGCCAGGGTATTAGAAAAAAGATAAGGACGTGAGCGCTGCCGGAGCAACTCGATAATTTCTTTTCGGCCTGAGGTAAATCCGCCGGAAGCACCGCCGAGTGCTTTGCCCAAT
>JANNAZ010000042.1:0-28177 GCA_031384895.1 Cyclobacteriaceae bacterium
GCATGCGCATCTCCGTTGTGATTGTCAAGGGTAGCGTTTGCTTGCCCCGCTGGCCGGCCTGGTAATCCATGATGATGGCCGTGGCATAGTTGGTGAGCGTGCTGGCCACATTGGGATCGGTGGCATCGGCTATCAATTGAATTGTTGCCGTATTCTTATGCAACAGCTCATTTTCAAAACCAGCAGGGAAAACTATTGCAAGTTTTATTTTCCCACTTCGAAAAGCTGGCTCGAGGTCTGCTTGCCGGTCGAGGGTCTTTACAAGATCAAAGTACCTGCTGGCACTCAACTCCTGAATGATGGCGCTACTGGTTCCGTCCTTTGCGTTATCCAGGATCGCAACTCGAGCGTTCTTGACTTCGTTGGTGAGTGCAAATCCGAAAATGAGGATTTGCATTACCGGCATACCAAATAATATAAACAGCGTCCGCTTGTCCCTGAAGAGGTGAAAGAATTCCTTCTGTACAAAAAACAGAAACTGCTTCATGCGTATCGTTTTACCCGTCGGCCCGGGTTGCTTTTCTTGCCAATTGAATAAAGACGTTTTCCATGCTGGGCGCCTTAAAATGTTTCTTAAGCTCTGCAGGTGTATTTAGCGCTTCGATTCGCCCATCCACCATAATCGAGACGCGGTCGCAATACTCGGCTTCATCCATGTAGTGTGTGGTAACAAACACTGTGGTGCCTTCGTGCGCCGCCTGGTATATCATGGTCCAGAATTCCCTTCGTGTTACCGGATCAACACCCCCAGTCGGTTCGTCGAGGAATACAATTTTTGGCTGATGAAGCATGGCAACCGAAAAAGAGATTTTTTGTTTCCATCCGAGCGGCAGCGAACGGGCCAATGCTTTTGCCTGATCTTTCAGGTGCAGTTGCTCAAGCATTCGTTCTGTTTTTGATTTGATCTGCGTGTCTGATAGCCCGTAGATTCCACCATAGAACCGAATGTTCTCCACGATTGTCAAGTCTTCATAGAGTGAAAACTTTTGACTCATGTAGCCAATGTTCTTCTTTATTTTTTCCGATTCAGTAAACAAATCAAACCCAGCCACATGAGCCTGACCGCTTGTAGGAAATGAAAGGCCGCACAGCATTCGCATGGCGGTGGTTTTACCGGCCCCGTTTGCGCCAAGAAATCCAAAGATCTCCCCGCGACGAACATCAAACGTGACGGCATCGACAGCGGTAAAGGAGCCGAAGCGCTTTGTCAGATCACGGACCGATATCGCAAATTCCGAACTCATTGATGCATTAAGTCCATAAAACAATCTTCAATCGTGGCTTCAATACGCTGTACTTCAAGTTGATCGGTGTGTACCGTTCCAAATACGCGGCGCACTTCTTCGAGACTAAGTTGACTGTTGTGAAAAACCACATGATGATACTGACCAAACGGGTAACAGGTTTGCACCGCTTCCACTTCACGAAGTTGTTGCATCAACGAAAACATGTCCGTCGCCTTGACAGCATAGAGGGGTTTACCAAAATTCTCTGTTATCCTGGCCGGTGAGTTGATCTCCATGATTTTTCCCTCCTGCATGAGCGCTACGCGATCACATAACCCGGCCTCATCCATATAGGGCGTTGAAACAACAATGGAAATTCCGGACGCTTGCAGTTCGCGAAGCAGCTCCCAGAATTCTTTTCTGGAAACTGCGTCTACGCCCGTTGTGGGTTCATCGAGAAACAAAAAACTTGGACGATGAATGAGGGCGCAACACAAAGCGAGTTTTTGCTTCATCCCCCCGGAAAGAGCTCCTGCTTTCCGCTTTGCGAAGGGTTCAATTTGGCGATAGATGCTCTTCACCAGATCGTAGTTTTCTTTCAAAGTCGTGTTGAAGAGGGTCGCGAAAAAAGAGAGGTTCTCAGCTACAGTCAAATCCGGGTATAGGGAAAATCGGCCTGGCATATATCCTACACGCTTTCTGATTTCCTTGTAATCCCTAACTACATCATATCCATCCACGGCGGCAGAACCCGAATTGGCCAACATGAGTGTGGTGAGAATTCGAAATAAGGTTGTCTTGCCAGCTCCGTCCGGGCCTATGAGTCCAAATAGCTCGCCTTTCTTTACGTCAAACGTGATCGACTTGAGCGCATCGACGCTTGTCTTCCCAGTGAGGAAAGTCTTGTTCACATTGGATACAGTGACGGACAAGCTCATGCGATGCGGCGCTTTACTTCAGCAAGAGATCAGCATACATGCCGATTTTTAATGAACCATCATTGGCAACCCGCACTTTCATTGCATACACCAGGTTGGCGCGTTCCGCTTTTGTTTGAATGGTCTTTGGCGTGAATTCCGCTTTATCGGATACCCATTCAACCACGCCTTCATATGATTTTGATTTTTCGGCTACATCATCTACAAGCACCTTTACTTTCTGACCCAGTTTCACCGAAGTCAGCTGATCCCCAGAAATGTAAGCACGCAATAGCAGCGATGTGATGTCGGCCACTTTGTAGATTGGTTTCCCCGGGCTCACTGTTTCGGATTTTTCCACATACTTAGATAGAACGGTGCCGGGAATCGGATTGACCACGATTGATTTTGCAATCTGATCTTCCAGTTGCTCAACCTGTGCTTTGAGCGGCAACGTCTCACTCCGTAGTGATTGCGTGGTGATTGCCAATGATTTTTGCATGGCCGTGTACTGTTTCTCAAGCAAGTCCACCTGAGCTATCAGGTCATCAAGCTGCTTCTTTGTGGCTGCGTCATCTTTGAGAAGGCTTTCCACGCGATTCTTCTCATGATTAGCCGTTTCAATCTGTTTCCGTATAGTTGAGAGTTGACTTGCTGCATCGGGCTGGCGTGCTAAAACGGCGCGGATAGAGTAGATCAACTGCATTTTTCGGAGGTGAAGCTGCGTTGTGTCAATCAATCCAACGACATCGCCAACCTTCAGGGTCTGACCCTCTTCCAGGTTGAGCTCCATGATCTTTCCGCTTCCTTCCGCAGAGATGATTGTTTCTACTGCCTCAAAATTTCCTGAGGCATCAACACTGTCTGAATTGCTTCCACAGCCGCCCAGTCCGATGACCAGGAGAAGGGTACTTAATTTCTGTACGTAGATGACCATTTTCATAGATTAATTTCCTGAGGTTGTTTGATAATTGTATTGTGACAGCATCAACTGAATCTGATGCACTGCCAGATTCTGTCGAGCTGATTCTTCCGCATTAAGTTCCCGAAGAAGGTCACTGGTGGAGATAACTCCATTGTCGTACTGAGATTGTGCTGTATTCTTGATCCGCGTGCGAAGCGTAATGATCTCGCCGTCTACACGCATTAGTTGATTAAGTTTTTCAACTTCTTGCCGCTGTTGTTTCAGAGACAGGTTGGTATTGAACAAAAACGTATCGCGATGTGTGCTAACAAGCGCTGAATTGACTTCTTGAATCTGACGATCGCGCTTGGAGTTGTAGAAATTACCCAATCCCCAGCTAAACCGCACACCGCCCTGGTAATAGGTTTCAAATTCATTCTTTAACATATTCAATCCGGGTCGTCCATAACCACCCTGAACAAAAAGTCCCAGTTTCGGAACATTTCTAGTTTGGTTGGCTTTGAACTGGGCACCAACCAGCTCCGACTGAAACTGATAGAGCGTCAGTTCCGGCCGTCGAATCTCAAGAACAGGTTCCTCAACAGCTAGCTGAGGTGTCTGAAGAATGGTCTGCTCATTCAGCGGTTGGTTGATAAAATAACCCAACATGTCAAGATAAACACTTCGGCAAGCGTTGATTTCAATAATTCGCTGATCCGTTTTTAGCAACTCGGCCTGCAGCATATCAGCATTTGTCCGGAATGCCATCCCATTGCGAATGGCGGATTCTGTTCTTGAAAGGGATGTCGTCAAGTCTGCGCGCAACAGGTTTATCTGCGCCCGTTGCGCCTCCATAAGCAAGACACCAAAGAACATCTGATTAATCCGGTCCTTGATCTTGTAAAGCTCCACTTCAACTTTCTGCTGTTCGACCAACGTGTTGGTTGACTGAACGGCATTTTGATTCTTAATAATCCCGCCGTCATAGATGGTTTGATTCAGCTCGGCATACATCCTGTATTGATCTTTTGAAAGTGGCTCGACCAGCGCTCCGGGTCCAGGCAACCGGGTAACTTCGGATTGATAGGTTGCTTGCGCGTAAATGGTTACTTGTGGAAGATGCCCCGACTGAACATTGTCGACGTTGTACGCCAGGCTTCGCACGAGGAGTTCCTTTTGCCTTATGAGCGGATAGTTATTTCTGGCCCAATCATAGCACTGATCAAGTGTAATCACAGACTGCGTCTGCGCGTAACCAGAAAGCGCAGGCATCATGAAAAGGCTAAGAAACATAAAGGAGAGAATTACATTCAATGTCCTCATGGGCTTACAGTTTTATGGCGTCAATGATGAATTCAGGTACTTCCTGTTTTCTTTTCTTGATCATCTTTTCGAACTGGTCATCGTCCAGATCCTGCACGGCTTTGATCATGGGCTTAGCAACAAAGGGATAAACACACAATGACATGATGTTGATAAGCAGTTGCCCTCCTTCGATCGGACGAATCAACTTCTTGTCGACGGCTTCTTTTACCTGTGCGCGATAGGTTTTCATCATCGTGGCGGGACCGATGCCTGAGTTCTTTGCTACTGCGATGAGGCGTTCCGGGTTTTGTGTCAACTCCTGCATAATAAATATCGGCAAGTCCGGCTGAGCAAGGATCATGTTAATATCATGTTCAACGATCGCACGAATCTTGTCGAATAGGGGAAGCGGCCTGCTTATGATTTGAGCCAGTCCGACAAAGAACTCACGGATGCGTTGCTCAAACACGAGGTCGAACATGCGGTCCTTGGTTCGGAAGTAGTAATGGAGCAGCGCCCGGTTGATTCCCGCTTCTTTTGCGATGTCCTCCATACGTGCCCCGGAATACCCTTTGCGGGTAAATACCTTCCTGGCAGCAGTTAGAATCGCCTTTTCTGTTTTATTATCTCGTGGTGTCTTGGCCAATTGATTTAACAAGTTAGTTAAACTATAACGCTAATTAAGCCAGCGGGTTTTACGAATCCAAATTCCAAGGCATAAAAAAAGCCGGGAACCCCCCGGCCTATCCTTGTTTGGGTCTAATCAGAGTGGATACTCACCTTTCTCAAGCGCGTAGTTTGCGACACGCCTTCTGGCCTCTTTCAGGTTATAGGGATCAATCTTCGTGAATCGCTTGAGCCCCAAAAGCATGAACCGAAGCTCATCCCCTTCCGCAAAGGCGTACACGGCCTGCTTGCCTGCCTGTGCTGCCTTTTCCATCGCATAGTGCAGATAGATCATGGCAATATCCTTTTGAATCGCACAGGCCTTCTCACCCCGAATGCCAATTAGTTTCTCCACACGCAGCAAGACAGATTCGGCCACGTATCCCTCAATCAGCATGTCGGCCAGGTTCATCAATATTTCCTGTTCGTCCGATAACTTCATCATAAACTTTTGAACAGCAGCTCCTGAAACAATTAAGCCTGCTTTCTTCAGATTGCTAAGCGCTTTCTTCTCCTTCGCAAAAACCGCCGTGTCGTCGCTTCCACCAAAATCAGGAATTCCCATAAGTTCCTTTTGCACGGCCATTGTTGGCGTCAACAGATCGAGCGATCCTTTCATGGCCCGCTTCATCAACATATCGATGGTCAGCAGGCGGTTGATTTCATTTGTGCCTTCAAAGATCCGGTTGATCCGCGCATCCCGATAGGCGCGATCCATAGGTCCTTCCGCGGAAAAGCCCATCCCTCCATAAATCTGGACACCTTCATCCACCGCAAAGTCCAGCACTTCGGAACCATGGACTTTTAGTATCGCGCACTCTATCGCAAATTCTTCCAGCGACTTCAGTCTCGCCTTTGCGGAGTCCATTCCGCTAGCCATGAATGCATGGTAGGCATCATCAATATTCTGTGAGGCGCGGTAGTGTGCAGACTCGCTTGCAAATATCTTAACTACTGTCTCCGCAATTTTGTGCTTGATCGCGCCGAAAGTAGAAATCGGGGTGCCGAATTGCTTACGCTCTTTGGAGTATTTGATCGCCGCTGAAATCGCCATCTTGCTTCCTCCAACCGCTGCTACACCCAGTTTGATCCTTCCGATGTTAAGAATGTTCACTGCGATCTTGAATCCATTCTCCCGTTCGCTCAGGAGGTTCTCCACAGGTACATGGCAGTCATTGAAGAAAATCTGCCGTGTGGATGAGCCTTTGATCCCCATCTTCTTTTCCTCTTCGTTCATCGTAATGCCCCCAAACGATTTCTCTACGATAAATGCACTCAGGTTCTTATCATTGTCAATTTTGGCAAAGACGATATAGATATCCGCAAATCCCCCGTTGGTGATCCACATCTTCTGTCCATTGATTATATAATGCTTTCCATCTTTGCTCAAAACAGCCTTGGTCTTGCCCGAATTGGCATCTGAACCTGAGTCTGGTTCAGTAAGGCAATAGGCCGCCTTCCACTCACCCGTTGCCAGTTTGGGTATATACTTCTTTTTCTGTGCATCACTTCCATAGTACAAGACGGGCAGCGTACCTATGCCCGTATGCGCCGATACCGCCACCGCAACGGAATGCCCTGCTCCCATTACTTCTGCGACAAGCATGGTCGTATTAAAATCCATTCCAAAGCCGCCAAGTTCTTGGGGTACAGACGTCCCTAAAAGACCCAGCTCGCCTGCCTTATCCAAAATTGAAGGCATGATCTTAGGGTCCTTCATCGAATCAATTTCATCCAGGCGCGGAAATACTTCCTTTTCCAGAAAGTCTTTGCACTGCTGCATGATCATTTTCTGCTCTTCATTGAATTCCTCAGGAATAAAAATTTCATTTGCCTGTGTCTCGCGGATGAGGAACTCGCCGCCCCGAATTGCCTTTGTTGTTTCGATCATTGTTGCCATACACTTCCGGTTATTCCTTGTTTGTTTATTGCTTCCTTCAGATATTAATTCAGTAGTTCATAGATACCCGCAACGCCCTGCCCACCCCCAACGCACGCAGTCACCATACCATATTTTTTCTTTTGGCGGCGAAGTTCATTGAAGAGTTGAACAGAAAGTCGTGCGCCAGATGATCCGAGCGGATGGCCAACTGCAATGGCGCCTCCATTGGGATTTAGTTTTGAGCGATCAATCCCGAGTGTTTTTACAACCGCGAGAGACTGTGCCGCAAAAGCCTCGTTGAGTTCAATGACATCAATATCCTGGAGATTCTTCCCAGCAATCTTCAACGCTTTTGGAATGGCTGCCACTGGTCCGATACCCATGATGCGAGGATCGACGCCAGCCGTAGCATAGCTCAGCATACGCGCAATAGGCTTCAGGTTCAGCTGCTTCACCATGCGCTCACTCATCACCGTAACAAATGCTGCTCCGTCTGAGGTCTGAGATGAATTTCCTGCTGTTACTGTGCCGCCCACAGCAAACACGGGTCGCAGTTTTGAAAGCCCCTCAACCGTTGTGTCGGCGCGAATGCCTTCATCTTTGTCTACGATATATTCTCTTGTCTTCTTCTTCATGTCCTCATCCACATACACCTCTTTTACAGTGATTGGAACGACTTCATCCTTGAATTTTCCTTCCTTCCACGCTTTGGCTGCCTTCATGTGCGACTCATATGAAAACTGATCCTGCTCTTCACGTGAAATATTATATTGTTTAGAAACTTCCTCTGCGGTCAATCCCATGCTCGTGTAGTACGTGGGGTTATCTTTTGCGATTGCATAGTTCAATGCCGTCTTAAATCCCATCACGGGTACGAGCGACATCGATTCCGTTCCGCCTGCGATCAGGATGTCCGCCTGACCTGCATGAATCCGATGGCTTGCCATGGCAATGGCCTCGACGCCTGATCCGCAATATCGATTGATCACAAGTCCTGGTACATCCAGGCCAAGTGCCAGCAAAGCGATAATTCGGCCCATTTGCATGCCTTGTTCCGCTTCCGGAACGGCATTGCCAACAATGAGGTCGTCAACCATTTTACTCTCCAGCCCCGGAATCGTTTTCACCATGTGCTTAATCACTTCAGAAGCCAGGTCATCTGGTCGTGTAAAACGAAATCCGCCCTTCTTGGCCTTTCCTACCGCTGTGCGGTAACCTGCTACGATGTATGCATCCATATTTTGGTTGTTAGTTGATCCTTGTTAGTTTGTCGGTTGCTATCAACGCAACCAACAACCAACAACTAGTCTTAGTTTCTCAACGGTTTCCCTCCTGTTATTATCGCTTGAATTCGTTCCAGCGTCTTCTTCTCTCCCGTCAAGGAAAGAAAAGCTTCGCGCTCCAAATCAAGCAAGTATTGTTCGCTTACCTCTTGTGGTGAGGTCAGATCTCCGCCGCACATGACATTGGCTACCCATTTGGCCACTTTAGCATCATGCTCAGAAATATATTTGCCCATAAGCATTCCCTGTAATCCGGCAAGGAACAGCGCCTGTCCGGTACGGCCCTGAACTTTGATGTTGCGGGCTGGCTGCGGCATCGTATACCCCGCAGTCGCCAACTCAAGCACAGCCTCCTTCGCATCCGCAAGTTGCCTGTCGCGGTTCATGGAAACGCGATCCAACTTCTTCAGGATCCCAAATTCTCTTGCCTCCTCGGCTGATGTTGCAACCTTGGCTGTCGCTATATTCATAAACGCATTCTGTAATGCGTTTAGTTCAACATCCCCTTCTTCCATGGCGTCACTCACTCGTTTTGCAAACTCTTTTGTCCCCCCACCGCCGGGTATCAATCCTACTCCAACCTCTACCAAGCCGATGTATGTCTCCGCAGCCGCCTGCGCAATGTCTGCATGCATGGTCATCTCGCAGCCGCCTCCAAGTGTTCGTCCTTGAGGGCAAACAACAACTGGTACGGAGGAGTAGCGGATGCGCATCACGGAATTCTGAAACGCCTTAATCATGAAATCAATCTCGTCGTAGTCTTGCTCGATGGCATACATGAATACAAGCCCCAGGTTCGCACCGAGAGAAAAGTCAGGGCCCTGATGACCAATGACCAGGCCACGAGAATCTTTCTCTGCAAGGTCGAGCGCCTTGTTCATCCCTTCAATCACCGCACTGCCCAGCGTGTAGCTCTTGCTGTGCCACGCGAAATTCAGGACACCATCACCGAGGTTATATATTTTTGAGTCTGCATTTTTCCAGACAACGTTTTCTGCCTTGTTTTCAAGAATTACAAAACTCTCGCGGCCGGGAATCGACAGATAGCTCTTTGAGCGACTGTCATAATATTTCTTCTGTCCTCCTTCGCTCTTGTAAAAAGTCTTGTTGCCGGAAGTCACCATGTCGTACACCCACTGCGCGGGTTTGTAGCCAGCGGCTTCCATCTGCGGAATACTTTTCTCAACGCCTACAGCATCCCACGTTTCAAATGGACCAAAATCCCATCCAAATCCACCGCAGACCGCATCATCGATTCGGAACAACTCATCGCTGATCTCCGGAATTCGGTTAGTCACATATTGAAACGTTCCAAAAAATGCATCGCGATAGAATTCACCTGCCTTATCGGTTCCGGCAAGCAACACCTTGAAACGGTCACGGAGATTCTCCGTCGCCTTGGCAGCTTCCAATGTGGCAAATTTCACTTTTACCTTCGGCTTATACTCTAGCGTCTTTAGATCCAGCGTAAGAATTTCGGTTTCGCCCTTGGCGTTTTTTGATTTTTTGTAGAACCCCTGCTTCGTCTTGTCTCCAAGCCACTTGTTTTTTTCCAGTTGGTTGACAACGTCGGGCAACTTAAACATCTCTCGACCTTCATCGTTGACCAGGCCGGCATACAGGTTATTCGCGACTTTCACCAAGGTGTCCAATCCAACCACATCTGAAGTTCGAAAGGTTGCTGACTTGGGTCGTCCAATAACGGGCCCAGTGAGTTTATCGATCTCATCCACATTGAGATCAAACTTCCGCATCGAATCAATCACCTTCAGCAATCCATAGATACCCACTCGGTTGCCTATGAAGGCTGGTGTGTCTTTGCACAGCACCGTGGTCTTTCCCAGAAAGAGATCGCCATAGTGCATGAGAAAACTTGTAACTGCAGGATCTGTCTTGGCCGTTGGGATAATCTCCAGAAGCCGCAGGTAACGGGGAGGGTTAAAAAAGTGTGTTCCGGCAAAATGCCGCTGAAAGTCCTCGGATCTTCCTTCCGCCATCAGGTGGATCGGAATACCCGAAGTATTTGATGTGATCAGCGTTCCTGGTGTCCGATACTTTTCGACTTCTTCATACACTTTCTTTTTGATGTCCAGGTTCTCCACTACTACCTCGATGATCCAATCACAAGATTTTATCTTCGCCATGTCATCGGTGAAGTTGCCCAGCTTAACACGCGACGCAAACTTATTGCTGAACAGCGGCGCCGGGTTTGCCTTGAGTGTTGCATCATAAGAACTTTGAACGATGCGATTCTTTACTGCTGGATGATCCAGAGCCAAGCCCTTCTTCTTCTCTTCATCGGTCAATTCCCTAGGGGCGATGTCCATCAACAGCACATCGCATCCGATGTTTGCAAAATGGCAGGCGATGCGTGAGCCCATGACGCCTGATCCCAGGATAGCTACTTTTCGAATTGTGCGATTCATTGGTTAAGGTGTTGTATGGTCAATTAGGTAGGTACTTTCTCATAAATCTCATTGCGTTCGATCATCCGGTTGATATGCTGAACGACATCAAAAAAGACATCAAGCTTTCGCGCCGGAATTGTATGTCTCACTGCCTCATTGAATCGCAATACGGTTTCGCGGGCTTTTTCGCGTCGCTTTTTGCCTTCGCGTGTCAACAGGATCCGCACAGAACGTTTATCGATTTCGTCAGCTTTCCTTACAATCAAGCCCTTCTCCTCCATGGATTTCAGCAACCGGGTAAGACTTCGTGCTTCCAGGCCCATCAACGGGCCAATTTTCGTGGCCGGGGTTCCCTCTTCTGAATGGATATTTAGCAAGGCAAACCCGATGGACATTGTCCCCCCATATTTCAAAGCCTGCTGATTGTACATCCGCGCAATGGCATGCCAGGCCGCCTTAATGTTATGATCGATTGTTTCCTCGCGCTTCACGTACCCTAAATGTAAAAAAACATTTAGTATGCATGCCGAGTATATCGGCTTATTTTTTCCGAACGAAAATTTCCCTGTCAGCGGGGTTGGATCGGGCGCTTGACCATCCGCCCCCAGACGATGAAGATCGCGAAGGCGAAGTAGACGATATTGTATAGAATCATAAAGTATTCGGTCCGAAACAGGTGAAATCCGGCTGCCAGGGCCATTATCAGGGCTAAACCGCCGGCAGAAAGGATGGTCAATCCTGGCCGGATTCGGGTCAGCGCTGGCAAAATCAGTCCGACAGCCCCCAGAACTTCCGATACGCCGATGAACCGCATCAGGTACTCGGGAACTGCCGACGCCCACGGCACCTGTGCATTGATTTGCTCCATCGGCCAGATCATTTTACCCCAGCCGCTCGCGAAAAATCCAAGGGCCAGGAGTGCTTGGGCAATCCACAGGGTGATGTGCCATCCTTTTCCGGGAGTGGTGTTTGTTTCCATTGAAGGTGGAGTTTGGTGCTACCTAAAATTAGGGCAAAAAATATTCTGTCTACCGACAGCGCCAATATATGTTCAGAGAAAAATATTGGCATTGCGTATATTCGATTGTTGGCCACTAATTGGCCGCTTTAGGACATTGGCTTGTTAAGACGGAAAAAGTATGGACACAAGAAAAGAGGCGGCTAGAAAAAAATCTCTCGGAGAGTTGGGTGAGCTATTTGCAATCAAAGCGCTTGTCGACAATGAATTTGACCGAATAAGAAATTTAAATGACAAACATTTAAATGAAGCATTTGCAGACATTGAATGTGAGAAAGATGGTATAAAATATATCATTAGTGTAAAGGCGAGGAATAGATATCAGCTCAACGGCACACTGAATACGAGATATAATCTAGGTTCTAAGGCCTACGAAAAAGCGGCGGCTGCAGAAACAAAGCATAAAGCAAAAGCTCATTGGATGGCAATCCAATTCGACAAGACAAGCTTCTCCATCTTTTTCGGTTCGCTTGAAGAATTGGGCGGAAAAAGAGCAATCCCAATCGACAAATGTGAAAAGGAAGAAGTTGGTAAGATCTGGTGCCATAACAAACGGCATTATTTTGACTTTGATTTTTATACGAATAGGAAATGAAACGAGGAATAGAATCTTCCAAATGCTTTTATCAGGGAGAGCTCCTATATAGCGTGTTTAGTCAATTGCGAATAAACTGACAAAAAAATGAGTAAGAAGAAAGCGGGAAAAACAGAGTTTATTAGGTGGTTTGGACCCGTACTTGATGCTCTGAGAGAATTGGGTGGGTCAGCCAAACCACGGGAGATAACTCAATGGATTGGTGAAAAATCTAGAATTTCAGAAGATGTCCTAACCGAGCGCTATGAAAAATCAGGCGTTTTGAAATTTCAGAATCAATTGGCTTGGGCTAGGCAATACTTGGTTTGGGAAGAACTGTTAGCGGCTTCAAAGCACGGTGTATGGACTTTGAGTACCAAGGGCTGGGAAACAAAGTTAGATGAAACACAAGCTTATGATATTTTCATAAAATGGGTAAAGGTATTTCAGGAATTACGCGAAGACAAAGGTGCAAGTACTGCCGCCACAGAAGCTGAGAATATAATACAGATACAGGAAGAGACGGAACCTGATAATTCAAAGAGTGAGTTAAAGTTTTCACTAATTGAAGTCTTACAAAAATTGTCACCAACAGGGTTTGAGCATCTGTGCGGTCGCTTGTTACGAGAATATGATTTCGAAAACATTGAGATTACTCAACGTTCTCATGACGGAGGAATTGACGGATACGCAACCCTAAAACTCAATCCCTTTGTAAACTTAAGTGTCTTCTTTCAGTGTAAACGATACGCTGGGACAGTCCCTACGTAGAAAGTTCAGGCGTTCATCGGTGTAATGGAGACGAACAAACGAAGTGTAGAAAAAGGACTTCTGATTACCACAGGCTCATTTGCAAAGGCCGCGCTTGAAATTGAAAAATCAAACATAAAACTTGAATTGATTGATGGCGAAAAGCTCGTAGAGATGTTTGAGAAGGTGGAGCTTGGTGTTACCCCGAGAACTATTTACGAGCCTAACATGACGTTTTTTGAGCAGTACAGGGAGAAGTAACTGATGCCATTTCAAAATGAGGCTCATTACATGGAACTGCCAGGGTGCCTTTCGAAAAAAGGCTCAGTTCATTGTACCCTTGCAGCCTGATCTTCTGATTGTTCAGGAATGTGAACACCCTGACAAACTACAATTCAATCCTGCCATTACAAAGCCAACCGACATGTATTGGTATAGTGACGGCGGCAAAAAGGGGCTTGGCCTATTTTCATTTTCCGACTACCGGTTTGAGCTACTCTCCTGCTTCAATCCGGAATTTCGGTACGTACTCCCTTTTCGAGTAAACGGCTATGGAGAATCCTTTAACCTCCTTGCGGTCTGGGCTATGGACAATAAGGAAAAGCGCGAAGGCCGCTATATTGGACAAGTCTGGTTTGCTTTAAATCACTACAAAGGCATATTGGGTAGGTCTACGATATTGATCGGTGACTTCAATAGCAATAAGATTTGGGACTACAAGGATCGGATTGCATGTCATACGGATGTAGTAAACAAGCTTGCCGAGAATAATATCCATAGCGTTTATCACAAACACTTTGACCAGGAGCAAGGTAAAGAGCGGCACCCGACTTTCTTTTTACAGCGGAACAAGCACAAGCCTTACCACATTGACTACTGTTTCGCTTCGTCTGAATTATTACAACAAGTAACAAAAGTTGAGATTGGGGCATTCCGCCAATGGATCACGCAAAGCGACCACGTTCCATTGATTGTAGATTTTTCATTTGAGTCTGCTGGTAAAGTGCCCACTAACACTCAGGGTTGAGTGCCTGGCTATCGAATTTTTATGGTGCCTACCGGCACCTCCGGATGACGTTCGCAGCGGGCACGCATCATGAGACGCGCGCCATACGCGAAAAAAGTTTGGAGTTCCTGACAGAAAGTTGTCACTTACCTTCGGTACATTGAAAAGAGTGAAAACCCGCAAGAAACCCGAAACCCTGGTTCCAGGGTCTGAGATTGTGGATGCGGCCATCCTAAAATTGCCGAGGGAAGAGCGTATCATGGTTCAGCGCCTAAGGACATTGGTCCAGGAATGCCTGCCCAAGGCCTCTGAACAGGCTTATTACGGGATGGGCGTGCCATTTTATCGCCACAACCGCCTGATCTGCTTTATTTGGCCACCCTCCATTTTCTGGGGGCCAAAGCGAACCCTGGAATCGCAACAGGCAAAAGGCGCTGTGCTTGGGTTTTGCCAGGGAAACTTGATGGCCAATGAAGACGGGGCTCTCCTGGCAGAAGGGCGGAAGCAAGTTTACTGCATGTACTTCCATTCACTAAAAGAAATCAACGAGAATCAGATCAAAGCCCTCCTGTTTGAAGCGGATATGATTGACGAGGGTTTTGCGAAAAAGAAAAAACGAAGCATTTAGTCGGCCACCTCAATCCTTACTCGTTCCTCAACGAATTCACTGGATTTGCGCGCGCAGCCCTAAATGCCTGTGCACTGACAATCGAAATTGCGAAGACCAACGCAATGATTCCCGTAAGGGGAAACGCCCACAAGGGGATCGTGATACGATAGGGAAACCGTTCAAGAAAATCATTCAATAACCACCACGCGATTGGAGAGGAGATCAAAAATGCAATCAGCACCAACTTGGAAAAATCTTTCGACATCAGCGCCATGAGACTGGAGACTGAGGCTCCCATCACTTTTCTGATTCCGATTTCTTTGGTGCGCTGCTCGGCCATGAAAGCGGCAAGACCAAATAAGCCAAGCCCCGTAATCACAATGGCAAGGGAAGCAAAAAGACTTGCTAATCGGCTGGTCATGTTGATAGTCGTAAACTTCTTACCAAATTCCACATCCGCAAATTCGTACGCGAATGGATACGCGGGGTTGTATTTCTTAAAGATCTCCTCCACTTTCCGGATGGAGGCCTGAAGATCATTGGTTCTTTCTAACCGGATGGTTACAGCTCCTGCCCACTCTGGGTTGAGAACAATGAACATCGGCTTCACGGGCTGATAGGGGGAGCCCATCAACACATTGCCAACTACGCCGATGAGTTCCCGCTTGTCACCCCATAAATCCAATTTTTCTCCCAGCGGATTTTTCAATCCCATAACATCGATAGCGGCCTGATTGACAATGATAGCAGATGAATCACTTTTGAATTCCTCAGAAAAATCACGGCCCTGTAGAATCTTTATGCCCATGGTCTTTGTGTAGTCATATTCTGACGAAATGGTACTGAATATGACTTTTTGCTCTTCGGGCTTACCGGGCCAGCCAAGGAAATTATTAGACCAGATTTCCGTAATTGGGCTATTTGACTTACACATAGAATTCACCACACCTGTAGCAAGAAGTTCCTGCTTGATCGTGCGGAAGTTCTTTCCAATTTCTGCGGTATATTCTACTGTAATAAGATTTTCCTGGTTATACCCGAGGTCTCGGCCTTTGACATAATTGATTTGCCAATAGATGACAATGGTGCCAATGATAAGTAAAATGGAAAAACCAAACTGCAGCGTCACCAGAATCTTGCGCGGAAGGCTCGCGCTTTTTCCGACCTGTATCTTTCCCTTTAATACCTGTACTGGCTGAAAGGAGGATAGGTAGAGTGCGGGGTAGCTCCCGGAAACAATACCCGTAAGCGAAATCAATACCAACGCAAAAACCCAGAAAGTCTGTGACTGAAAATCAATGAACAACTGTTTGTCGACCAATTGATTGTAAAACGGAAGCACAAGTTGCGCAATCAATACAGCGATGGTAAAGGCCACCGTTGCCAAGAACAGAGACTCGCCCATGAACTGAAAGATAAGTTCATGTCTCCTTGAACCAACACTTTTCCGTATCCCCACTTCACGTGCACGGCGTTCCGAACGTGCTGTGGCGAGGTTCATAAAATTGATGCAGGCAATGATCAGGATGAAAACGGCGATGACGGTGAACATCTGCACGTAGTCCACCATTCCCCCCGCCTCTTTCCCATTTTCAAAATTCGAATGAAGCCTCCATCGGAGAAGCGGATGAAGATAAAATTCACGCTTCATGTCTGTTTGTCCTTTTCTGAACAGAAGGTCCCTGATCGAATTCTCAACTTTTGCTTCATTTGAAGGGTCATTGAGCTCCACATAAACCTGGAAGGAGTAATTGTCCCACTTGTCAACTGAGTTCTTCACCCAGTCTTCACTTTGTCTTTTCATTTTCCAGGTCATGAGGCAGTCAAACTGAAGTGACGAATTCTTTGGCACGTCACGCATTACACCCGTGACTTTTAGTTCCACCTCATTGTCAACAAGAATCGTTTGGTTAATCGGATCTCTGTCGCCAAACAAAATCTGCGCCATTGATTCACTGATGACAATTGATGTCGGCTCATCCAAAACATTAACAGCATCCCCTTTGATCAATGGAAACTGAAACATTTCCAGAAACTCTTCACCAACAAAATATGAACGTTTGGTAATCCGTTTGTCGCCAATCGAATACAGGTGATCGCCGCCCCAGTCCGCGATGGTCGAGTTCTTAATGCCATTATCCTCCGCCTTCATGGCCTCATACGTCGGTTGAGGAACGGATGTCCATGAATTGACCTTTCCGTCGAAGTGCGCATTTATCCAAACCTGATAGAGCCGATCAGCCTTGGGCTGGAATTTGTCAAAAGAAAGTTCATCAATAACCCACAGGGTGATAAGCAAACTGCAGGCAATCCCGATGGAAAGACCTGAAATGTTGATAAACGAGTAGGTGACGTTTTTGCGGAGGTTGCGGAGGGTCACCACAATGTAGTTTCGGAGCATATTTCAGGATTATTGCACTTAAGTACTCCCAAAGAGCAGAATGGTTAGCCTTGGGAGTGAAAAAACTTTTTCTCCTGCTAAGGATTATGGCTTATAGGAAATGGTTGCAGGGAAGGGTTAATAATTCACTTATCAAGTGAGTGGTTTCCCTGATCCGGGGTGAGGCATGTCCTATTTCAGCCGGAGGGCTGCTGCTTGCCCAATCCAGTTATCCTTGCCGATACGGCCTTTGAAGACTTTCAGTGATGCAGCCACCGCCTCAATATCCTGGGGCGAAAATTCACTGATCTGCAGAAACGAATGAATTCCAATGTCATTGAGTTTACGCTCAATACCCGGACCAATACCACTGATAAGTGTGAGGTCATCTTTTTTTGTCTGCCACGTAGAGGGCGTGAACCGTGAGCGTGTTTTGTCTGGCTTCTCGGCCGCGAGTTGCTTTTCAGGTGTCTGCTTTGTTTCCGGGGAAGCCGGATGACTTAATTCCAGGATGCGCTCCTCGGCCAGCTCACTTCTCAGTTGGTCAGCAGTTTTGCGAATGGAGTCTGTTTCCTCTTTCAGGTTTTCATATCGTCGCTGATACTGCTTCAATTCCTGCTCCAAAACATCAACCTGGTCCTTCGCTTGTTTCAGCAGCGGCTCCGTAACTTTTTTTACTTCAGACAACAGCGATCCTTCGTGCTGCCATTCTGCGACATGTTTGCGCGCTGATTGATTTTCCTTTTCCAACAACAGCAGTTGGTCATGTAGCCCTGATTTTTCTTTCTGTAGTCCACCCAGTTGCCTCTTCAGTGTGCGGAATGTGCTTTCACTTAGCAGCCATGAAGCGGCAAAACCGATAACTAGTCCAGCCAGGATCATGATGGCAATTTCAATACTGGCTGAAGGTTCACAGAAGCCACGCACGGCGCACAGATACCAACGCGTAAAAAAGTATGACAACAGCAAGAAGACGGCAATGACGGCGTAAACCAATCGCATGGTTGTGGGGACGGCTATGTAAATGTAAGGTTTTTACTGCCTTGGACGATAAAATATGGCAGGCAAGTGTAACCTGTTGACTTCCTGCCGCGTCTATATACCTAATTCACTTAGGTAAAGCCTATGCATTCTCCTGAACTTTTGAAAGGAACCCTGCAAACTATCATCCTCAAGTTGCTCAAGGATGAGGGAAAAATGTACGGGTATGAAATTACGCAGCGGGTAAAGGACCTATCTATAGGTCGTTTGATGCTGACGGAGGGCGCCCTCTATCCCACCCTTCACAAACTGGAGGCTGAAGGTTTGCTGAAAACAGAGATTGTAACGATGGGCAGGCGCGTACGCAAATATTATACACTCACAGCCGCGGGCAAAACATCGGCGCGCGAAAGAGTTACTGAGTTTGTGGACTTCATAAAAACCATGTCCAACGTGCTCCAGGTACAAATGGCCTAAGGCTTTTGCTAGTGAAGCTGTCCGAAGAACATATCAATTTTATCATCAAGGATCTGAATCACCGCGGCATTATTGCTGAGGGGATCCCGGAAGAGTTGATTGATCATGTTTGCACAGCGGTTGAAAGGAAGATGGAGCAGGGCGCTCGCTTCGCGGATGCCTACAACGAAGTGCTTCAATCCTTTGGTCACGAACAAGGCCTTCAGCTAACTCAAAACGAAGTCGTACGAACAGAAAATAAATACACCGGTATCATGCTAAGAAACTACTTCACCATCGGCATCCGCAATCTTCGGAAGCACAGCTTTTACACCCTCATCAATATCCTCGGGCTCGCCGTGGGTATCGCATCGTGTCTGATTATTGTAGCGTACATCACAAGCGAGATCAGTTTTGACCGGCATCACGCAGATGCCGACCGCATTTACCGTGTCGACTGTGAAATCAAGTTTGGGCCCAATCATATGCAATTCGCCGTAACTCCAGGGCCCCTTGCGGAGGCGTTCCGTGCCGATTTCCCCGAAGTTGAGGCTGTCGGTCGTTTTTGGAATGATGGCTCGATGTTGATCAAACGAACGGACCAAAATATCAAAGAGCCGCTTGTCTCTTATGCCGACAGCTCCATCTTCCGGGTATTCACCATTCCGTTCCTCGAGGGAAATTCCGAACAAGCTTTGCGTGATCCAAACACGATGGTCATCAGCAAGTCTGCGGCCGAGAAATATTTCCCGGGCGAAAATCCGCTGGGTCAAACACTTATTGTGGAGAACAAGGATGTGTATAAAGTTACCGGTGTGTACGAAGACATGCCAATAACCAGTCACTTCCGCTATGACATTCTGCTGGCCCTTGTCTCTCATCCGTATCACAAGGATTCCAACTGGCTCAGCAATAATTTTTCAACCTATGTCAAAATTCACCCCTCGGCGAGTTCAGAACAATTGCAGGCAAAGTTTCCCAAGATGGTTGATACGTACGCAGGCCCTCAGGCAAAGCTGGCGTTGGGAGGCGAATTCACAATGGAAAAGTTTCGCGCAAGCGGAAACATGATTGACTTCACCCTTACGAAACTCACCGACATCCACTTGCGCTCCGATAAGAGCGCCGAGTTGGGCACCAATAGCAGCATCACGTACGTATATCTATTTGGAGCAATCGCCCTGTTTATTCTCATCATTGCGTGAATCAACTTCATGAACCTGAGCACGGCCCGTTCCTCAAACCGGGCAAAAGAAGTTGGTGTGCGCAAGGTTATGGGTTCGTTGAGAACACATTTGATACGGCAGTTTCTCACCGAATCCATACTGCTCAGTATCTTTTCGTTCTTCATTGCACTGGCGATTGCCTGGATGATGTTGCCCTCGTTCAATGAATTGGCTGGCAAGAATTTGGTTCTTCCGTTCGGGGAACCCTCTTTCTGGCTCCAGCTTGGGATTGCCGCCATTCTAGTTGGTTTTCTCGCAGGGGTTTATCCCTCTTTTTTCCTCTCGGCGTTCATGCCAGCCAATGTGCTCAAGGGGAATCTTTCTCTCGGAATGAAAAGTGGTCTGGTGCGAAGCTCATTGGTCGTATTTCAATTCTGGATTTCCATTGTCCTCATCATTGGTACCCTCGCCGTAAATCAGCAGCTTAACTTCATACAACAGAAGAAAATTGGTTTCAATAAGGATCAGGTGGTGGTGATCAAAGATGCTTATGGCATGGGCGACCAACTGCAATCGTTCAAAGAGGAGGCATTAAAAGACTCCAAAATTATCAGCGGCACGATCTCAGGTTTTTTGCCTGTTAGCGGGACAAACCGAAGCGACAATACGTTCTGGCCCGAGGGTATACAGCCAAGTCAGGAAAACCTGGTTAGTATTCAATGCTGGCGCGTTGATCATGATTATGTAAAAACACTCGGTATGAAAATCGAAGAGGGTCGTGACTTTTCTGTTGAATTTCCTTCCGACTCCGACGCCATCATTCTCAATCACGCTGCACTCCAACTTTTTGGCCTTGACAAAGACCCCCTCGGAAAACGCATCAATACCTGGGGTGGAACTAACCAGACGCCCGACCCAGTGAATACCCGAAAATACACGATTGTCGGTGTCGTTGAGGACTTTCACTTTGAATCGCTCCGGCAGTCGATCACTCCGTTGGGTTTCTTCCTTGACCGCAGCAGGGGTTTGATTTCCTTCCGGTTCCAGGCGGAGAATACGCAGGAAGTAATCAAGAGCCTTCAGGGTACATGGGAAAAAATGGCACCGGGAATGCCTTTTGCTTATTCTTTCCTTGACGAAGACTTCAGTCGGATGTATTCCACTGAAGAGCGGCTGGGAAAAATCTTCACTGTATTTGCCGGCCTGGCTATTGTCATCGCATGTCTTGGTTTGTTTGCGCTGACAGCATTCACCGCAGAACAGCGGACAAAAGAAATAGGCATCCGCAAGGTGATGGGCGCATCGGTCACGAGTATTGTGTTTCTCTTGTCTAAGGAGTTTGGGAAGTTGATTATCATTGCCTTTGTGCTTGCGGTGCCACTGGCCTGGTACGGCATCAGTACGTGGCTGGATTCTTATACGTACCGAACTGAGATCGGGGTGCTGATCTACTTGGCTGCGGGTATCGTTTCCTTCCTCATCGCCTGGTTTACTATGGGGTATCAATCTTTCCGAGCGGCAAACGCCGATCCCGTGAAGTCTTTGCGAAGCGAATAAATTACTTGTAGCGCTTCCCCTTTTTGATCACCAGCTTTACATCCTGAAGCAAATCAATATGCCGCAGCACATCGCCTTTAACTGCGATAATGTCGGCATACTTGCCTTCGGTAACAGTACCAAAGTCTTTGTCCACACCCATTGCCACGGATGGCCAATACGTGGCCGCACGAATTGTATACATCGGATCGAATCCAAACTTATTTACCCAGACATCCAATTCATTCCAGGTACTCTGACTATGAAACTTCATGGGAATACCACTGTCTGTGCCGATCAGCAAAACAACTCCCGCATTTTTTAATTGATTTATTTTTTTCTCCAGTGTTGGCTTCCGAATCGGGTTTAGCTGAAAATATCCCAGTTGCCCCGGCTTCTGAATAGACTGGCGTATGTCGGCAATAATAGAATCGGGTAATCCAAGGTGCCAGGATGTGTTGTCCAGTGCCTCCGGGTTATCGCGTGTGTATTCAAAATTGTAGAGTCCCTCAACGGTTGGCGTCCAGAAGAGCGGGCCCAGGCTCATCTGTGCTGTGCGTTCCTTGATCATCGCGATGATGTCGTCCGGATATTCCGGTGCCGCTGCCAGGCCCGTGTGCTCGAAGCAATCAACGCCTGCCTTGAGACCCTTTCGGATTTCCTCCGGCCGGTGGGAGTGCCCAACAACTTTCAATTTGTTCTTGTGGGCCTCATCAACAATCGCTGTAATCTCTTCCTGCGTCATCTGGTCCTGATCAATCAGTTTGATGCAGTTAACCCCGGCTTTTACCAGTTGTTGAACTTTCGCGCGCGCATCGACCGCTCCTTTTACACCCCAGCGAAATGCTTCCGTTCCGGGATACGGTTCATGCTGTATGAATGGACCCGACATATACATCGTCGGCCCAGGAATTTCGCCCTTGTTGATCCGGTCCCGAACGGAGATGCTTGCCTCCAGTGGTCCGCCAAGATCACGCGCGCTCGTCACACCTGCCATCAGTAGCTGGTTTGCTGAAGCCGGCATGATCACGTCTTTCGAAGATTTCAAATATGTTTTATCCCAGTGCGTATAGTCGGAGTGTCCGTTGATGTAGAGGTGAACGTGCATGTCCCAAAGTCCCGGCATAACACTCATGCCCTCGGTTGAAATCACTTCAGCATTTTTCGGAATTTCCATGCGGCCAACCTGACCGATTGCTTTGATGCGTTCATTTTCAATGATAACGACGCTATTCTGGAGGGGCTTTCCTCCAAAGCCGTCAATGAGGGTTCCTCCTACCAGGGCTTTGATTTGAGAGAATGCGGAAGTGCTTAGCAGTAGCAGGAAAAGCAGGGTGCTTGTTTTCATAAGGTTCCAGTTTGGTCATTCAAAGTAAAAAAATAATCATTGAGTTCCAGGTACTCGGCCTGAGAATTGCTGCACTGGGTTGGCAGCCTCAGCGGTTAGTTCCGCCTGCACTAACTCAATTCTTTTTGTACAAAACCATCTCCCCGCCTTCATCGCCAGTAACTTTCAACGGGTTGCCTATGGGGGTCTGCTCGGCTTTTTCAGACACGCCTAATTTTACTGCCTGGATCAACTCCGAAACCGTGATCTTTGTCTTGCTGTTGTTCTTTAGGAACTTCAAGACCTCTGTTGCGAACGGACTGTTGGTTCCAACGGCTCCATCCGATACGGTCTCCAGACGACCAGAGGCGAGGCCCCAGCGTGATTTGTATTTTTCCACGTTGTCTGCATAGCCTCTTTTCTGTTCGCCGAACAAAGAGCCGGAAAAACAAGCATCAGCAATAAGAAAAGTGTGCTGGGAGTTGATGCCCTCAATTACTTTCAAAATCGAAGAGTTGGGTAGGTAATCGCCTTCTGAATTCAAGTGCGCCTCTACTGGCACCCAATATCCCTCGTTCAGTAGCTCGTCAAAGTGGCCGTGCCCCGAAAAATAAATCAGCATGTTGTCAGTGGGTGCTACCTTTTCAATATACCCCCGAAGTGTTTTGTATATGTTGTTGCGCGTAGCCGCTTCATCGCGAAGTACAGTGACATTCGAAAAATCGAAATTGTACATGCCCATCAGTGTACCCGCAAGATCATTCGCGTCTTTGACGGCATTGTTGAGTTGGGGCCAATATTCATATTTATTAATCCCTACTACGAGTAGGAAATTCCGCGCTTTTGCCGGATCATAATCTCCACCCTGCAAGTCTTGGCGCGAGATCACAAACTTTTTCAGTGCGATGTTATCGTTTACGTCAGTTGCCTCTATGTTGACAAAGTTGTCACCCATGCTCAGTGGCAGCTTGATGACAAAATTTCCATTGTTGCGGATGGGTGCTTCAATACCGTTGATGCGGAGACGCCGCACGCCCGACTCGTCGATTATCGAGCCGGTGATGTCAATCATATCTTTGGAGTACCGCACTTTATTGTCGGTCATGTTTGGTGGATTGGAAACCAGGATTTGGGGGGGATTTACATCCTTCCGGTCTCGGAACCGGAATACGGGCGAAATGTTGAGTGTTTCGATGTTCCAATACTTCACCAGCGGATCAACCTCCTCGATGGACGTAAGTTCTTTGCCATTCGGACTGAAGGCAATGGCCCGCACAGGGTTCTGAAAGTCGGTGAGGCGCAAGGAGGTGAGGCCCGTTTGAATGTCATATACCTCGATCGAGTATTTCTCCAAGGCGGCGGCCAGGTATTTTGCGTCTCCACTAAACTTCAGGTCGTAGGTCCACCCTTTCTGTACAAATTCCTTGATCGGTTTACCTGATTCCAGGCTCCAGAGAAAAATCTTTTTGTCGTCTCCGGCGCTTGCCAAGATCTTGCCGTCAGGTGAGAACGCAAGTGACCTAATCCAGTCTGTATGCGCTTTTAGCCGCTTGAAAATCTCGCCGCTATCGGCGTGCCGTACAATGATTTCCTTGTCACCGCCGCCCGTTGCAATCCATTTCCCATCTGGGCTGACGTCCATGGCCCTGATTGGTTTGACGTGATCCTTTTTGGCGTACACTTCTTTGAGAGTTTGCAGATCCCATAGCCGCACAGTCATATCTTCAGAAACTGAAACGAGGTGCTTAGAATTGTCGAGAAACCGGGTGGATACCACAGGACCATAATGGCCCGTTAGTGTCCCTGCGGGCTCCCCAGCTGGCAGTTTCCAGAGTTTTATGCTGCGGTCTGCACTGGAGGTCGCCAGCAGCAGATTATCGGCACTGCAACTAACGGATAGAATATCCTTGGTATGTCCGCCTGTAAACTCAGCCACTTTTGTTTCAGTGCCTGGGCTGTACACAAATACTTCGTCACCACTGGTGATGAATAAGTATTTGTTGTCGGAAGAGTACGCAATAGCCTCAGGCGATTTTACGCGGGCCGTTAACTTAAGCAGCGATTGAGCTCCTGTTTGAACCATTGGCAACAGGAGCACTGTTACCATAAGGAATCGCATAATTTCTATTTGTTTTTGATACGAATGTTATACGTAAAGCCAGTTTTTGCTTCCAAAGAAAAATCTGCCTGAAGCCAGTATATCTTGTCGGGCATATACCTCGTGCTGACCTCCAGCACGTTCCAATAGAAATTTCTCCCGAACAGCCGCATGATGCCCAGATTAACGCCCATCACGTTACTTGATGCCGCCAGGTTGTAGTTTCCAGTTTTCTGGACATACTCCGCTTTACCATAAACCAGCCCGACATAAGGTCTCCACTTTACTGAGCGGCCAGCAGAAAATCGGAGATCTATTCCATACATTAATACCGACAAAGGATAACTGGTGGCGCTTGCGCCGTCTCTTCCATATTTTACTTCTCCACTTAAACTCCGGTTATAAAATCCCCCTAGCGCCACTCGCTGACTGAATTGCACATGAAGGCCTGTTTGAAAGAAACTAAAGAAGCTGTTATCGATGTCCTGGTTTTGTCCGGAGTCGACAATAGAATAGCCACCTTTCACTTCAACATCAAATTGCGGAAGGCTAATCTGGGCTTTGGCCGGTATCAGGCTAATCAGAAAAATAAGACCAGAAAAAATATGTTTTTTATTCATTCTCAAGCTAAATCAAAATCCATAAGTATACCTGAATATGACTTTTTCATCAGTGAATGGCGGAGGATTGTTGATCGTCGCCCCAATAGACCACCAGTCCATTAGATACATCACGAGCAGGTGGTCTCCGGAAGCAACCTGGTTCCTTAAGATCATGAGTGGATGAAAATAATACGTATCCGCCTCACGATTGTTAGATCCACCGCCACCCGAATTGTTTCTTTGATCCTGGAGCGAAAGTTGATCCAGCGAATTTGAAATGAGTGTTGTATACATATATACTTGAGGGCCTCCACCCGATTGCGGGTAATAAATAGTGCATGCATAAGGGTTAGAATTGCTATTGGAACACCCTCCCGAATTACTATACCCTTGCGTCCCGTTTGCAATTTGAGTTACATAAGAACCACTCCCTTGGCTGCCGTAGGTGATTTGATGTGTTGAGGGCGACCCATTGAAATTTCGTGTAATTGTTGAAATCGTATTCCCAGTATAAGTGAAAATGTCATCTATTACAAGGGTTAACGGTAACCCATCGACTGGATCCATGAACGTCTTGATCTGGATTAACTGCCCCGATGAGCTGTAGAAAAAGCGGTACAACTCCACCGTAGAGTCTAGTTGAAGAATCCTCATTGAAAACACTTTCTTCGTGTCGGTGTAATTAATGCGTAGCCGCGTACTGGCCGTGGTGCCGCTTCGGAGTTTCATCTTCAGGTTCCCCAGCGGTGGCAGCGAGTATTCAACCCGGCGTGCGATCGTCATGCCGGTATTGGTATCGACGAAATTCTTGACCGAATCGTAAGTCATTGTTGCGGTAACTGTGCTATTCCCGCTATTGGTTGTCTGGGCAATCTGAAAGGAGGTTAATTTAAGTTTGCTCAACTCTTCAGCAGATTTAATGTCCCCGTCCTGAATGATCGAACACGAGATGGCGACAAAGAAAATCGCAATAAGGGGCTTGTGCCGGATTGTGGGGAAGGCAACCATGAATTATGTAGGATCGAAGTTAGGCAAAAATCATTGATTGGGGAGGGGGCCAAAATCCCCACGGAGGGTCCTAAACCGCTTCCTGGCCTCAGCCGCATATACACTGCCAGGAAACTTGTCAAGGAAATCGCGGTAGATCTCCATGGCCTTGTCTTTGCTCTTCAGGTAATTCTCATAGATATCCCCTTCCGTGAAGTATGCATCATCAGCGAGAATGTCATCACCAAATTCGGTTACAATTTTCTCCAGCAGGTCAACGGCTGTTTTAAATTCTCCACGCTTCATGCGGAGGTTTGCTTCAAGCCAATAGACATCATCCTGAATGGTGGAGGTTATTTGGGAAGGAACATCCACCCACACGGAGTCTCCTGGTAAGGTTTGATTGGGAGTAGCCTTTTCGTCATACATGTTTTTCTTTATCGCATCCAACCGGCTCATTTTTGCTTTTCCTGATGTTGAAAACTTGTGCAATCGCTCCAGGGCCATGTCGGTTTTGTTCTGTACCAGCAGCAATTCTATAGCCGCATATTCCTTAAGCGAAGCACCAACGGAGTCAAAAGCCGTATTTTCCTTTATCCGCATGCTCAATTCCATCGCATCGTTGGCTATCTCCCGTGTAGTGGCCTGTTTGAGTATGTCAAGGTGCTCCTGGGCTAGCTGAAAATCTCCTTTGTAGTAGGACAGCTTCGCATTCCTTAGTTTGGCTTCATATCCTAGCGGTGCATCACGCTGATTTTTTTCTACCTGCGAGTATAGCAAGGTTGCTTCCCACGGCTCTTCTTTCAATAAATAGATATCGCCAAGTTCCAGCTTCGCCTTTGCTTTGAGGTAGGCTGGCACCCTGGGATGGTTGGCGAGCATCTCCAATTTCGCAACTGCTGAATCTTTCTCCCCCAGATAGTAAGCATGCAGCATCGCTTCGCTTAACGACGCTTCATAGCTATTGCCATTATCCGGATACCGGTTGATGAACGACTGGTACTCCAATGTAAGATATCGAACCGAATCAAGATTGATAGGAAATTTACGTTTCACCTTCGCTTCGCGTGCTCGAATAAGCCCAAGGCGGGCAGGCAAGTAATTTTCTGTGTTTGGAAATTCTTTAATCACGTAAGAAAAGCTCCGGTCGGCAGTTTCATAATCCTTGTTGTTCAATGCGATCTGCGCAATCTCGAGTGTCTTCACCTGTTCCTTCTTAAACCGCTTGTCAAAGGCCCTAGCTTGTATGAATGCGCCGTTAAAATTCTTCTGTTGAAGGTTAACCCAGATTAGCAGATCAGCATAAACTTCCGACTCAGGAAACTCTTGCACTTTATCATACAGCATACGCTCCAGGCTTTCAAGCTCGTCTGGTTTGTTTAAAAAAAGTTGTAGAAGATTCTTTACATAATTCAGGTTAGTCGGAGATTGTGTGATATAATGAAGGTACTCTTGGACCATCTCATCGCGCTTACCTTGCAGTCGGTAGAGATTGGCCATCTCAAGCGTAAAGACAGTGGGGTTTTTCATCGCGATGCGCAACTCCTGAAGAGCGTACACAGCATAATCCGGGAGGTTTTGAGAGGCCATGTAATCCGAGAGTGCTTTCGTACGGTAGACGTCTGGAAGTGCTCCCTTCACCAAGTTCTTGAAATACTTATCCGCTTTTTGAGGGTCACCTGATTTTAGATAAACTATCCCCAGATCAACACGGTAGGATATCCGGTCTTCCACTTTGCGGATGACTCGCTCGACATAATCCTCAGCGTCCTTAAACTTGCCCATATCTAGCATTAGATTCAGGTAGTTGCTATGGATTGTAGGAATGTTCTCTATGTCTTTGCTGAGCACCTTGTACATCGCCAGTGCCTTCTCTTTATCGCCTTTCAAAAAATACTCGTTGGCAATTCGCAGGTCGGAGTCCTGAGCCTGAGCCAGGCCGATTGGAATTACACACATCCAACACGACAGTATTATATTATTAAGTTTTAATAATAAATAATAATAATCGTAATCGCTGTGCATTTGTGGATAGGTACGTCAAGATATGAATTGTCAGGGGTTTGTTGGATGCTGGCTTTGCTCTTGTAATTCA
>JANNAZ010000060.1:0-3097 GCA_031384895.1 Cyclobacteriaceae bacterium
AAAAGCTCCTACAGCGGTTCGAATCCGCTCGAGACCTCCAATAAAGCCATCAATCACCACGATTGGTGGCTTTTTATATTAAGTGGTCTATGTAGTGGTCTAGGTTGTGAAACCTATAGCGGCTAGTAGGACGCCATGGCACTAAGTTTTCTTGGTGGCCCTACTACCTCCGCTAAGATCGGATGTTCTTAGGATGATATACGCACCTATATTGAAGCTTACCAAATACCCGAATTGAATTCGGATTGATTAAACCATAATTTAATTACCGTTTCAATAGGTTCTCTTTTTTATCACTTGACCTCCACTTTGTAGACTCCCCTCCTATTTGCATCTTGATCAGGTACAAGCCCGATTCCCCCTGGGGATTCCACTTCACCTCATAGTTCCCCGTTCCCAGAGGCCGATCTATCGGAGTCGCAATTTCCACGCCGGTGCCATTGAGAATGCTGATCCGTACGGGCATCTGGTCATAGCGTTCGGGCACCCTGAATGGTATCGTCAACTCTTCTTTGGCAGGATTCGGATAAGGATATCCCAGCCAGGGCAAGACGGCATCAAGTTCATGTTGAATATACTCACTTCCGCGTCGGATATGTTTCTTATTTTCTACGCTGGCCACGGATATTATGATGAAAAGACCAACATAGGCTATTGGTTACCGGCGGATGCTCAGCAAAAAAACAGGGCCAGGTGGTTTCGTAACAGTGCTCTCGTAGAGAACATTGGCGCCATAAACTCAAAACACACTTTATTGATTGCCGATGCGTGTTTCAGCGGCCAAATATTCAAGACACGCGCTCCATTTAACAATGCGAGTTTGGACATTGTCAACATGCTAAAACGACCAAGTAGAAAAGCAATTACCAGTGGTTCGCTAACAACGGTGCCAGACAAAAGCATCTTTATGAAGTACCTTCTGAAGGCCCTGGATGAAAATGAGAACCTTTATCTCTCGTCAGAAGAATTATATGATGAGGTACGGATAGCTATGAAGAATAATTCTGATACCCGGCCGCTCTACGGAGAAATCCAAAATGTTGGTGACGAAGGGGGAAACTTTGTGCTGATACGGAGGAATTGAGAGATTAAGGAAGCACCTAAAAGGCCCACTCTTCGCATATTTAAAAAGAGTCTCCTCCGAATTTCCCCACGCTTTTGGCACTGCCATTGCTGCACTTTCCGTCAACAATCCAAAGCAATGGCAAGAGCCAAACGCACCACGTTCGTTTCCGACCACTTTTGTCCCTAATCGAAAGAGAATAATCTTTGAAACAGTCATTTGATACCTGAACAGAACATTTAAAAGTTGGTATGAAATTGGCGCGATAAGTGGTACTTAAGAGTTCTTCATGCTGAAAAACTATTTCAAGATCGTTATCCGGAATCTCTATAAGAGACCAGCTTGATGCGTGCAGGTAAGCACTTCTTATGTCTTCAGTGTTCACAGCATCACTCCAAATGTCATACTGAAATTTCTTATCCACTTAGCCTATCTACCTCGGCAAATGGAATTACTTCGCTTGTGGTGAGAAATACTTTTTTTATGAAATCAACATCGGTTAGCTCCAATCGCTTTTGCGTCAGACTGAGTATGAACATGTCTATCACCTTATATTCCACACTGTCACCATAATAACTCTCCGTTGTTGTATAAACTATCCGTAATCCGGAATCACGGTGAAGAAGGGTAAGTTCAAACATTCGGTAAATGTCGTCACTCTGCCTGCGTTCCGAGTTTAAGTATTCACGTGAAATGTATTTATTAAACTGACTCTCCTCATAAGAGATAGTGTTATCTCCTAATTTTAGTCCGATGGAGGATAGAATTCGTTCTTGCCTTGCCTTACTGATTTTCATTCAGGAACATATGACCTAAGATATCCACATTGGCTCAATAGGATATCAAAAAAGTTCGGTATCGGTATTCTGACAGTGGATTCGGGTCTATTAGCCAAAAAATGCATATGAAGTGCATCACGCTTCCCTTGTTTCTGCGGCAGGCCCTCGCGGGTACCCTGCGGTTGGAAAATATTTTCGAAGGAGCAAGTGACTTTATATACTCCTTAATATACCAGCAGGATCGGCTGTACCTTCATCCATCGAAAATTGTATCCACATCCTTTTGTTTTATGGTAAAAACCTATACCTTCATTTGTCCACCAGTAACAATGTCTGCTCCCCGTGAGCTGTGGAATTTTTTTTCTAATCGGTGCTTAATTGTCAAACTTAAAAATGAGTTGCCGGAGGCAACTCTGTTTTGGACAGCGCAACTGAAGATATAGTTTTGTGGCCCCTCGTGGCCTACACGGTAATTGTGGTCGGCCTCATAGGAGGTATCCTCATTATTTCGTACGCCCTCGGCCAGCATCACAAGGACCGCGCCACTGACTCCCCCTACGAAGGCGGGATCCTTAGTGCCGGATCAGCACGTCTTCGATTCTCTTCCCAATTCTATATGATCGCCATGCTGTTCGTGATTTTTGACGTGGAGACCATTTTTATCTTTTCCTGGGCAATTGCCTTTCGCGAATTGGGTTGGCTTGGCTACGCCGGTGTCTCTGTCTTCATCATCCTTCTTGTGATCGTTCTGATTTATGAGTGGAGGAATGGAGCGCTGGACTTCGGCCCGGATGGTGGGAAAATCCTGAAGGCCTATAAGAAAATAATCAAAAAGGATTCAAATGAATCTGGCGATGCGGGAATTAAACCCAACGACATATGAAGTGGTGGTTAAGCGATGCGAAAGAACCTGTTGGCGCAATGAGCGGAACAGGCTCAATGGAAGAAGCTGTGCGGCAAAGCCTTGTACTCAGCACCGTTCAGGACCTGTTGGGATGGGGTAGAAGGAATTCGATGTGGCCTTTTCACTTCGGGTTGTCTTGTTGTTTTGTGGAAATGGCCACTAGCATGACACCGAAATATGATGTGGCGCGCTTTGGGGCAGAGGTAATTCGCGGTACGCCAAGGGAAGCTGATGTAATGATCATTGCCGGTACTGTTTTCATAAAAATGGCTCCTATTATTAAACGCCTGCACGAGCAGATGATGGAACCCCGGTGGGTGATCTCAATGGGATCATGCGCTAACTCCGGCG
>JANNAZ010000074.1:0-21372 GCA_031384895.1 Cyclobacteriaceae bacterium
TCCCTTCACCTGTCCGGCATTTTCTTTTGACTTAAACTCTGCAGGATAGGCCCAGAAGAATGTAGGTAGCGGCCCCTTGTCTTTTGTATAGCCTGGCGGCAGGTACAAGTCCGCGGTGAGGTCAACGCCATCCGGTCTTTTGAATTTTAATACTTGCTTCTTGACATCCTTGATTTGAGGGTAAGGGTGTGGAAAGGAAGTAATCGCGATGGGCGCTTTCGAACCGATGGACCGTAAGAAATAGTTTTGGTTTTCTGCCTGAGACTCGCGTGAAGTAATCAGTGTTACCTTCTTCGGGTCAATAACAGCGACTACATACTCGAAGTATGGCGCTTCACTTCTCCAAAGTCGCGTTGTCTTTCCGGACGCGAGATCCATCTTGTCCAGAAATGGTCGGTCGCCTTCAGGCGATGCGCCGCTGCCATCCAGGAAAATCGAGTTATCCGGATTGATTTGCATGACAGACCGGCCGTTCGCATTCATGGTCATCACTACATCGCCCGGGTCGGTATAGGCGTCTTCTGAAGAGCGATCAAAAACTATTTTCTTTTTTGATGGATTGGAGGGATCGATCTGGTAAGTCCTGACCTTTCGATCAGCCCACCAGGATTCGTATACCCATGCAGTCTTTTCGTTACCCCACGCTATACCTGCATATCGCAATGGCAGGCTAATGAGTTCGTTTGGCGCCCCGGAGAATGGAGCGCTCAGGGTCATGACCTTATCTCGTACGGCTGCTTTTACTTTTGGATCTCCCTCATCCTGGGCTTCGGCCCAATAGAGTGTGGCCGCGTGGTCGGAACGCCATCCGTAATTGCGAGGACCCTTCATGACTGCGCTGAACCCTACGGGGACATTGTCACCCAATGGGATGTCTGCAAGCTTCCGGACTAGGGTTCCATTCATGTCAGTCAATTGGATATGCTGAGGGAAGAGGGTAGCGGGTACCAAATAGGAGTAAGGCCGGTTTATTATTCGGGTTAGCACAACTGTGCCATCTGGGGATGCGCTGTAGGAGGAATAGATACCCGGGTTGCCAATTGCTTTCTCGGTGCCATCGACTGACACCACGTAGAGTTGAGATGTGCAATAAAACTCAAAGACCGATTCATCATACGGATTTTTCAGCAAATCCTGATAGGTACGAGACGGCGCTTTTTTCCCAAGGTTTTCTTCAATCACCGGTCCGGCAGGCACCCGCGTCTTGGGCGGTAGATTCTTACCCTCATTTGTTGTAGCCAGAAAGATTACCTGGTTTGAATTTGAAGTCCAGGAAACCGGATTGCTGTATGTCGCATTGATTTTCCGTTTGGTAAGCTGACGTGCACTTAGGTTGGTGAAATCCACCAGCCAAAGTTCGATGCGGTCGGGATAGGTTTGTAAGAAGACAGCTTTCTTGCTGTCGGGCGAAAAAGAGATAGTACTGAGTTGCACAGGATTGGGAAGTCCCGTCACGCTATACTCCTTCATGTCTTTGAGGTTCTTAAACTTCAAACCGATAAAGAGATTTGCGCGGCTGGGTCCAAAATTGTCCGGATTGATTCGTAGGCCGGCAATGCGCAATTCAGGACGTGAGAGTTCTTCGATGGTAGGAAAATCAGATCTGTCCAGAAGCGCCATCCACGTTTTGTCCGGGGAGACTGAGATAGCCGGCGTAAGCGGTGCTTCCACAAGTTTGGCGATCTCTTCCGGAGGCCGTTGATACCCCAGGTTACTCTGTGAATTTGCTGACCAGGCCAAGAGCACAAACAGGATAACGAGATATTTCTTCATGGTGATAAATTTGAAGTAAGGTAAGCATCGAGCTGGATATTCCCCATATGTGTTATTTGGAAGGTTTCCGGCAAAAACTAGCTGTTGGCGGATTAATTGAACATAATGACTTAATTTTGGCCAAACAAAAACTGCCCATGTACACAGGACTCATCCACACGCACTCACTGCTTCGTTACCTCGTTCTTATTCTTCTCGTGCTTGTTATCATTAAAGCCCTTCTCGGGCTTATTAATCAGAAACCGTTTGGCAAGACTGATAATTTGTTGGGTCTTTCTTTGTTTTCCGTAACACATACGCAATTCCTGATAGCCCTGCTGCTCTATTTTGTCAGCCCTCATGTTTCCTTTGGCCCAGATACCATGAAGAATCCTGACTTACGTTACTGGACGGTTGAGCACAGCCTGATGATGTTTACGGCCATTGTCTTTATTACGCTGGCGCGCATCACGGCGAAGAAATTGAAAGATGACGCTTCCAAGCACAACCGGATGCTGGTATTCAATGCAATTGCGCTGGTGTTGATCCTCGCCGCGATTGCGACAAGCCAGCGAGGTTTCTTCTCCTTGCCAGGAAGCAGCGCATCTTGAACCCTTGGGCACTTAGCCACCCAGACAGGTAGACACTTAAACGGATTCTGCTAACTTTACTAGCAAATCGTAACTGCATGAGATTTGGTGTTTTTGTAATTGTATGGGTTGCCTGTTTTGCTGTTTATGGTCAAACCTTCGCACCAAGGTATGAATTGACTAAGGTCAAGGAGGTGAACTCTCCTTATCACGACGCGGCACCCGTAGTTTCACCAGACGGCAAGAAGCTCTATTTCTTTGTTGTAGATCATCCCTCCAATACATTCGGTAAAACGGGCACTCAGGATATCTGGATGAGTGCAAAGGACGACAAGGGAATTTGGTCGCCACCTCAGCATTTGGGCGCGCCCTTCAACCAAAGCAAAAGCAATCAGGTGTTTCAGGTTTTGCCGGATGCTTCCTTGCTGGTGCGGGGAAGCCGTTCGAAGAATGAAAAAGGATTCTCGCTGGTCAGTGCCGGAGGCAGTTGGAATGAACTTAAGATCAAGGACTTTGAAGACATGGCCAAGGGTCGCTTCAATGGCGCCACAATTTCTGCAGACCTCAAACACATGGTCTTGTATTTTTCAGAGCAACCCACTGCGGTAAAGAGTGATCTCTACGTTTCACATGAGCAAGGCGGAAGCTGGTCGCGTCCTGAGAAATTGAAATTCAGCAATGCCACTGATGAGTTTGCGCCGTTCATTGGTCCAGACAACAAGACACTATTTTTTGCAAGCGACCGTTTGGCCGCAGGCAAACAAGGCGGGGCGGATATTTACAAAACAACACGCCTGGATGATTCCTGGAACACGTGGTCGGAGGTCGTAAACGTAGGGAAACCAGTGAGCACGGCGGCATCAGATGACTATTTTTCCATGGATGCCAACGGTAATGTATACACCGCAAGGGCCAACAGCAGAGTAGACGGCGGCAACCTGGATATTTTTATTTTGATTCCACGGACAATCAAAATTCTTGTGGCTGGAACAGTTTATGACGAAAAATCGAATCAACCAATTTTGGCCGCTGTGACGGTGACGGTCAAGGATACCAAACCGGTCGGGATAAAGACCCCGGCCACCGGCAAGTTTGAAACGCGGATTCCGGAAACAAATGAATACCAAGTCAGTGCAAGCGCCTCCGGCTATCAGCCAAAAGACCTGACGATCACTGTGCCTGTGCTTGGCAACGACACCACGCTGACAACCGATGTTTACCTGACTCCCATCGCAAAAAAAATGTTGATTGTGGGGACGGTCTACAATAAGAAGACCAATCAACCCATCAATTCCCGTGTTGACTTTACGCTGCGACCGGAGAAAAAGAGCAGTTATTCGATCTCTGCTGAAGGAGGAAAATTTGATCTCGAAGTAGGAAAGCTTGGCTGGTATGTGCTTGCCGCCTCTGCCGAAGGATATCTTACAAGCACGGACAGTGCATCCTTTAGCTCGGAAGATTTGTCGCCATTGACAAAAGACCTGTATCTGGAGCCAATCGAAGTGGGCCTTACTGTGCGACTAAAGAATATCTATTTTGATTTCAACAAAACGACACTCAAACCTGAATCTTTTGTTGAACTCAACAAAGTGGTGGATTTCCTGGAGCGGAACCCTTCCGTTGAAATAGAAATCTCAGGCCACACCGACAGTAAGGGTACGGATGAGTACAACATTAATTTATCGCAGGGTCGATCTCAGTCCGTCGTCGATTATATATCCAGGCAAGGTATCGCTGGATCGCGACTGACAGCCAAAGGATACGGCGAGTCGAAACCGATTGACACCAACGATACACCGGAAGGTCAGGCCAATAACCGCAGAGTTGAGTTTACCGTGCTTAAAATGTGATATTTTGTTCCTCTAGATATTAATAAACACCCACCAACCAGAGCGTTATGAAATTGCTAGTCTTCACCCTTCTATTTGTGTCTCACTCCTTGCTCGCGACCGACTCTACACGGTATGTTGTAATGTCAGCGGGGAAAATTGCCGGAAAGCAAATAACCTGGTCCGATGGCCAGGGGCGGGTATCCTATCGATTTGAGTTCAATGACCGTGGCCGGGGACCTAAGATTCAGGTTGACCTTGTTATGGAAAGTGGCCAGGTTGTTGGCAGAAAGGCGACTGGCGTCGACTACTATAAAGGTGAAGTCAATGAAACGTTTGAGTTAAAGAACGGGGTAGCAAAGTGGAAGAACAAGATTGAGGATGATCAGAAGCAGGTAACGGGTAACGTGATTTATTCGCCGATGGAAGGCGCGCCAGGCGAGATCGAATGGAGTCTGAGGCAATTGCTAAAGCAGCATGCTCATATTCATGAAATGGACATGGTTCCATCCGGAAAGATCAAAGCAGTTCATGTCAAGAGCCACAAAGCGTTGGTCAATACATTTGAAGAGGAGGTCGAGCTCTATGCTTTCACTGGCTCAGGAGGGCCTCCCCAATATGTTTGGGTGACGCCGAACAAGGCATACTTCGCAAGCCTCAACGGGTGGATGTCAGTGATCAAACTGGGTTATGAATTCCTGATCCCGGAGTTGCAGAAATTGCAAGACCAGGTTGAAGAGGAATATTATGCCCTACAAGAAGACAACCTGACCCAACGCAATGATACTCCGGTCGCCATTGTGAATGTAAATCTGTTTGATTCGAAGTCCGGGAAGGTGCGGGCCGACCAAACCGTCGTTTTCGACAAGGGAAAGATCACGCAGGTTGGTAAAGCGGCCAGCGTTAAGGCCCCGGCCAACGCGAAAATTATTCAAGGAAATGGAAAGATGCTTCTTCCGGGCCTATGGGATAACCATGCACATTACTCCAAGTCCCAGGGACTTTATCACCTGGCCGGCGGCGTGACAAATATCAAAGACATGGCAAACTCTCTTGATCTTCCGGAGATCAAGAAGAAAATAGACGGAGATATATTGTTGGGCCCTGAGATTTCGGTCATGTCAGGGTTCATAGACTTTGCAGGTCCCTATGCGGGTCCTACGGGAAAGATTGTTAACACCCTGGATGAAGGGAAACAGGCCGTCAATTACTATGCGGAACACGGATATCAACAGATCAAACTATACAGCTCCATTCCTGTCGATTGGGTGAAGCCGTTATCGGCAGAAGCCCACAAACGAGGAATGCGGGTATGCGGACACGTCCCTTCATTTATGACAGCCGAACGGGCAATCAACGATGGGTATGATGAGATCATTCACCTGAACATGATTATGCTCAATTTCATGGGCGATACGGTGGACACACGCTCCATGGGCCGGTTCATCAAGGTGGCTGAGCGGTCAAAAAATATTGATCTGAACAGCCCAGAGGTCAA
Organism: Cyclobacteriaceae bacterium; assembly: GCA_031384895.1. Taxonomy (GTDB): domain Bacteria; phylum Bacteroidota; class Bacteroidia; order Cytophagales; family Cyclobacteriaceae; genus ELB16-189. The sequence continues at coordinate 5,670 of JANNAZ010000074.1, forward strand.
GAAGTTTGTGAAGCTGTTGAAAGACAAAAAGATTGTAGTTGATCCAACAGCAGCAATTTTTGAAGATATGTTCACCAATGAACCGGGCAAGTTAGCTGCAGGCTATGCGCCTATTCTTTCCATGTTCCCTCCCGAATTCAAACGTGGCTTATACCGTGGTGGCCTGCCAACCATGAAGGGGCACGAGGCAGAATACAAGCACTCCTACGACAACATGCTAAAAATGCTTAAGCTGTTGCATACCAATGGGATTACCTTCGTCCCCGGTACAGATGATTTTCCGGGCTTTGCACTACATCGCGAGCTTGAACTGTATGCCAAGGCTGGCGTCTCCAACAAAGAAGTTCTTCAAAAGGCCACCTTGTTGTCGGCCCGCATAGCGGGAAAGGAGAATGAATTGGGATCCATCGAAGTGGGCAAGAAAGCAAACCTCATCCTCGTTGACGGAGACCCTGTTAAAAACATTTCGGATATACGACGAGTTGAGCTCACCATGAAAGGCGGTCATGTATATGACACCAAAGCCTTGTATGCTTCGTATGGGTTTGGATTCTGGAAGTAATTGGTCAATTTGAAAATTTGGGAATTTGAAAATGGTTCAGACGCCCTAAGTCTTCTTTGGTATTAAGTGCAAGCAATCGTAAAGAGGCACGAAGCTTACACGAATGAGCTAGTCTGTCTCCTCGGTCAGGATTTCAACAACCCGCGGCTTGTCACTCTCAAAAATGTGTAGCCTGACACCGGGAAAAATGTCGTTCCGGAAAGGGTATAAGCCCGTGAAGTTTTCCTCTGTAAGAAAACAAGGAATCCCATACGCATCCAATTTCGTCTTGGCCAGGTTGGCTTGAATGCCGGTGTCATAGGATTCAAAAATGATGATCTTCTCCTCGTTCATGTATACAAGTTATACAAAGCCGCCCCGGTAGCCATGCAGGCTAAGGAGTGTCAGAATATTTTTATTGAAGTCATCGATACCGAACCCATCGCCAGTTTGTCGTTGAAAAACGCAATTGACTCCGACTTGTCTTTTAGCCCCAGTGCGTAGAGGAGTGGAAAATAGTGCTCGGGGGTAGGGATGGCGAGTTTTGCTGCGGGACCCAGTGATTCATAATCCAGCAGTGAATTGTAGTCCCCTTTTTCAATAAGCGACTTGAAGTTCTCGTTCATCTCCAATGCCCAGTCAAATCCGCTGTTGGGTTCCTGCCAGTTCAGCATCCTCAGGTTGTGCACCATATTTCCGCTTCCGATAATCAAGACGCCTTTGTGGCGTAGTGCAGCAAGTTCTTTGGCCAACTCATAGTGAAAGGCGGCCGGCTTGGCATAGTCAATGCTAAGTTGAAGTACGGGAATGACAGCTTCAGGAAACATTTGCCTGACCACAGACCATGTCCCATGATCGAGACCCCATTCGTGATCAAGTTCTATTTTTGCTTTTGTCGAAAGTGATGAGGTTTCTTCGGCCAAGCCTGGATTGCCCGGAGCCGGGTAGTTGACATTGAATAGTGCTTGCGGGAAACCATTGAAGTCATGGATGGTCCTGGGTTTCTCCATGGCGGTAACAAATGTTCCGTCCGTCAGCCAATGCGCTGAAATGCAAAGCACAGCCGTTGGCGGTGTAAGGGAGCGCCCGAGGTCAGCCCAGCTTTTGCTGAATTCATTATCTTCAATGCCATTCATGGGAGAACCGTGTCCGATAAAGAAGGCGGGTGTGCGCGTGCCTTGTGTACGCAGACCGTCGTGGAGGTTCTTAAGGTCTTTCAGGTTGTTCATGGTTGGCGTGTTAACCTGGTTCCGGCGACTTAAGTTCCGGTATTGAATTGAATAATAGCTTGATTTAGCCCCAAAATGCGCAAAGGATAACTAATTTCGTTCCCTTGTAACAAACCTCTTTCACCAACCGTCTAGCCCCTGTAATCGATGACCTTGGAAACATTCCAAAACATGGTTTTTCCCGTTAAGAACAAGCTTTACCGCTTCGCGTTCCGGCTTTTGGGGAACAACGAGGAGGCCAAGGACATTGTACAGGAAGTATTTATCAAGGTGTGGAACGGTCGTGAGCAGTTGGATGAAATACAGAATATGGAGGCCTGGTGCATGCGGATCACCAAGAACCTCTCCCTGGATCGGCTGCGGCAACAGCAACGGAGGCCTACGGATTCAATCGAAAAGGGGATGCATATTTCCCACGATAGTTTGTCTCCTGCAGAATCGACTGAACTAAGTGAGAGCATGAAACGAATAGGCGAACTGATGGCTGAATTGCCCGAAAAGCAACGGCAGGTGATGCACCTCCGCGACATTGAGGGATACAGCTACAACGAGATTTGTGAGATAATGGAAATTGATATGAGTCAGGTAAAGGTGAGTCTTTTTCGGGCGCGGAATGCGGTGCGGGAGAAGCTACAAAAAATGGATGCATATGGACTTGCGTGAAGTAGAACAATTGCTGGAGAAGTACTGGCAATGCGAAACATCGGTGGAAGACGAGCAGAAGCTGCGCGATTTCTTTGCTGCCGGAAATATTCCTTCCTCCCTGAAAGGGACATCGGAGTTGTTTAAGTTCTTGAATGCCGAAAAAGGGAAGACCCTGGCAATAAATTTTGAAGGTACTGTAACAAAGAAGCTTCAGACGCGTCAAGAGGGAAAGGTTATTCAAATGCTTAGTTACGGAAATATGGCCAGGATTGCGGCGGGGATTGTGGTGGTTGTAGCCGCCACGTTTTTAATCCGTCAGGAGATCCGGAAATCATACCCAAAAGAAGTTCAAGACACATACTCTGATCCGCAGTTGGCTTTTGAAGAAACCAAGCGGGCGTTGCAGATGATCTCGAATAGTTTTGGCAGGGCAAAAAAGGAAGCTAGCAAAATGCAGATGTTGAACGAAGCAGAAAAGAAAATTCAGACGAAACCCAGCAAGGAAAAAATAAATATTTGATGAGTTCGTCTTTGGTAGTAGAACAAAAAAAGTAAAAACGCTTAATTAATACAATATGAAAAAGTTAATGATGGCAGTTGTGATGTTGGTCGGTTCGATGGCAGCACAAGCTCAGGGAGAGGCGGTAAACAAATTCTTCGGCAAATACCAGGACAATGCGGCATTCACGCAAGTGACGGTCAGCAGCAAAATGTTTGGACTGTTTACCAACATGGAAGTGGAGAAACCGGAGGACAAGGAGATCCTGGATGCGATCAGCAAGATCAAGGGACTTCGCGTGCTGGCAAAAGACGATGCCCGTGATTCCCGTGAGTTGTACAAGGAAGCGCTTTCCATTGTTCCAAAAGACTATGAGGAATTGATGTTCGTTCGCGATAAAGACCAGGACATGAAGTTCCTCATCAAGGAATCTGGTGGAAAGATCAGTGAACTGTTGATGATCGCTGCCGGCAATGACGACTTTAAAATGCTAAGCCTCTTCGGCGAAATTGACCTGAAGCAGATAAGCAAGATCGGCAGCAAGATGAGCATTGATGGGTTGCAGCACCTGAACAAGATGGATAAAGGAGAAAAGAAGAAAGACAACGATAAAAAATAGATTACCTTTCTCCGCAGATTGGAAACCCCGAATAGGGGTTTCCGTTTTAAACATCAGGATTGTTTTCTTAATTTTACTCTTCCAGTCATGAAAAAAATTGTTCTCCTTGTTTACCTGCTTTCTTTTGGCTGGATGGCCCAGGGTCAAAGCAAGACGACACAGGCCCTGCAGGAGAAACACGAGGAATCGCTCAATCTTTACTTTTACAAGAACACCCTCCGGATGCTGAACCAACAGGAGAATAAGGAATTTGATCAACTCATTGAGAATATTGAGAAGATGAAGTTTCTGATGATTGACAAGGTAGCTGAGAAATTTGGGGCCAGCGAATATAAGAAGCTCGTCGGGGACTACCGGAAGGAATCGTATGAGCAGATTGTAACCAGCCGGATGGGAGATAAGAGCTTCGACATTTACCTCCGGGATGCCAAGGGATCAAAGGCCGGTACCGTTGCCCTGGTAAATGACTCTACGAGCTTGTATGTGCTGGACATTGTCGGTACCATTGACGTTAGCAAGGTAGGATCGCTCTTCTCGACGATAGATGGCAGTACAGACATTGGCAAACGAATCCGGAATTTTGCGAACCAGAAGGGTGACACGGTTCGAGTGAAGAAAAACAAAGAAAAAGTAAATTAATTCCTGTCATTTGGAAACGGTATTATCCATTCAGCAAGTCACCAAGAATTTCGGAAGACTTTGTGCTGTTAATAAACTTGATCTGGAGGTCAAGCGTGGCCAAGTTTTTGGTATGCTTGGCCCCAATGGCAGTGGAAAGACGACAACACTCGGGATGCTGATGGGGGTGACAAATCCAACTTCAGGTTCCTTTTCCTGGTTTGGGCAGGCTCCAAACAGTGAATTGCGAAAGAAAATTGGCGCTGTCCTGGAGCACCCGATATTTTACCCCTACCTCAGCGGTCAAAAGAACCTGGAGTTGATGGCGTTGATCAAGGAAGCCCCGGTTGATAACATTCCGAAGGTGCTTGAACTGGTAGAATTGAGTGGACGAAGAGACGACAAATACAGAACCTATTCCCTAGGGATGAAGCAGCGCCTGGCCATCGCTTCAGCCTTGCTCAATGATCCGATTGTTTTGATCCTGGATGAGCCAACCAATGGACTTGACCCGATGGGTATTGCGGAGATCCGGGAGATTATCAAGCGGATTGCAACCGACGGTAAAACCATTATTCTAGCAAGTCACCTGTTGGACGAAGTGCAGAAAGTCTGTTCCCATTTTGCCATCCTGCGAAAAGGCAACCTGGTGCACTACGGCCCGGTAGATGATGTAGGCAATGGGGAAGAAACAGTGGAAGTAACTGCGTTTCACGATGACTTACCGATTATCCTCGGGTCATTTCCAGGAGCGATGAGCGTGCGCAAGGATGGCCTAAACTATATCGTCAAAATGAAGGAAGGCTTTCATAGCCTGGAACTCAACCGGTTCTTGTTTGAAAAGGGCATCGTAGTATCACACCTGGTGACCCAAAAGAAGAGCCTCGAAAAACAATTTTTGGAAATTCTAGCCGAAGCCGATCATGCTGCACTTGCTAAAGGTTGACCTGAAAAAACTTTTTGACTACCGCACCTTCTGGATCATCTGCGGACTGTATTTTTTTACTCTCTGTATGGGGGCAGCCAGTGGCATGGAGTTTCTCAAGTGGCTCGCCCAACTGATTGAAGGGTTTGGTCAGCAGATTAATATTACCCGGATCCCACTCTACCATTTTCCCGACATCTGGCAGAATCTCGCCTGGAGCGGAGGACTGCTCAAGATGGGGCTGGCCATCATGACGGTGATCTCTATCACCAATGAATACACGTACCGGACCGTTCGTCAGAACATCATCGACGGATTGAGCCGGGAGCAGTTCTTGTTTTCGAAAATAATGACCAACCTGGTTCTTAGCTCCTTGAGCATGGTCATGGTTTTCTTAATTGCGGTAGTTACGGGATTAATCTATTCACCAGCTTTGGACTTCCCATACGGATTTACAGGGATCGGTTTTTACCCGGCCTATTTCCTGGAAGTCTTCGCCTTTTTGTCCTTTGCCTTGATGCTCGGGTTCTTCATTCAGCGCTCAGGCCTTACCATCATCCTCTTGCTGAATGCCTATTTGATTGAACTGATTATCAAGAAGAACATTGATGATTACGTCCCCGGTATTATTCCCTTCTTTCCGCTGGAATCGATCATGAATCTGGTACCCATGCCGTTTGCACGGTATGCCTTCCAGGAAATTCGCGATTACGTGACGATTGGATCAGTGGCTATAGCCCTGGTCTGGGCCGTGCTCTTCAACTATTTCGCCTACCTGAAGTTGAAGAAGTCGGACATCTAGCACCCAGCACCCAGTACCTAGCACCCAGCACCTAGCACCCAGTACCTAGCACCCAGTACCTAGCACCCAAGTACCAAGCACCCAGTCCCCTTCAGCAGTCTTTCGATTCACACGGCTCGTTCTCCCATTCGGTTTCCAATGTAACGTGCTGGATATGCCGGTGAAGTAATTCATGTCTGAAGTTTTCCTTGATTACATGCTCCTGTTCGTGAGCAAGGTTTCGTTTCAATACGAGGTGTGCGGTCATGGCGTTCTCCGTTGAGCTGAGTGCCCAGACATGGACATGATGCAGGCCTGCTACGCCTTCAAGTTTGAGGGCGTGAGCGCTAATTTCTTTTACGGAGACATTGTCTGGGACACCATCAAGCGACAATTTCAAGCTTTCTCTCAGCAATCGCCAGGTGCTGATGAGGATAACAGCGACGACAACCAAGCTCAGTGCGCTGTCAATCCAATACCAGCCTGTGAAGATCATAGCGATTCCGCCCACTACAATCCCCGCCGAGACCAGCGTATCGCTCAACAAATGCAGATACGCGCTTTTGATGTTGATATCTTTATCTTTTTCACTCCGAAAGAACAGGGCAGTGGTGCCATTGATCAGGATACCGATACCGGCCACGATTGCTATCGTTGAACCGGGCATGGGCTCGGGGTGGAATGACTTGTTGATGGCCTCGTATGCGATAGCGCCAATGGAAACAAGCAAGATCACTGAATTGAACAGGGCCACGAGAATAGATGTCTTTCGATAGCCGTACGTGTACCGTTCATTTGCTTTCACTTTGAGCAGGCGGAAAGCGACAAGCGACAAAACAAGCGTGCCAACGTCTGCGAGGTTGTGTGCGGCGTCAGATAGGAGCGATAGCGAGTGAATGGAGAAACCAACGCCCGCCTCGATAACAACAAAAATAAAATTGAGCCATATGCCCACGGCAAACGCAGTACTAACCTTTGACCAGGCAGGAGTCGGATGGTGGTGATCTTGTCCCATCAGTGCAAAAGTAGAGAAAAGAAAGGTACGCGTTACGGCAGTTTGGCCTTATCCAGTTTAAGAATGGTGCTGAGGAGCACGCTCACCCCATTGGCCATATCCTGTGGCGAGGTAAATTCGTCGGGTGCATGGCTGACACCTTTTTTGCTTGGAACAAAAATCATTCCGACGGGTGCGATGGTAGCCATGTCCTGTGAATCATGGCCCGCGCCACTTGGCATGGAAACTGAGGAGAACCCTAATTCTTTAGCTGTGAGAGTGATCAGTTCCTGGATACGCTTGTCTGTCATCGCAGGCATATTCTCATTGCTCAGAACATACGCGATTGCGGTTCCAGTCTCAATCTCAATTAGTTTGCCTTGCGTTTGAATGGCTTTAAACATGTTGATAATCTTCTCATGAGATAAATCCCGAATCTCCAGCGAGAGCACAACCTTGCCGGGAATCACATTTGGTGCTCCTGGCTCGGCACGGATCTTCCCAACGGTGGCAACCTGGCGACCAGCCATTCCGACTGCGGCCTGGTTAATGGCCAACGTCAGCTTCGCCGCAGCAAGCATCGCATCCTGACGTTGGTCCATCGGTGTCGTTCCGGCGTGATTGGCCTTTCCGGCAAGTGTAACCTCCCATTGATTGATGCCAACGATCCCCTCCACAACGCCTATGTTCACCGATGTCTTGTCAAGGATCCCACCCTGTTCGATGTGGAGCTCCAGAAATGCCTTGTAGTATCCCTTCTTCCGGATGACTTCATAAATTTTCTCTGGATTACCCCCGATATCAAGAGTCCCCTGTCGAATCGTCTTGCCACTGTGGCTTACCAGGTCAAGGGTAGCGGGGGGAAGGATTCCGCAGATGGCTTCGCTTCCGACCAATCCGCCTTCTTCATTCTGGAAAATGATTACTTCGAGGGGATGCTGGGTTATGGTCTTGCTCTCGTTCAGTAATTCGATACATTCAATCGCACCTAGTGAGCCAACATCGCCATCATAATTTCCGCCGCCAGGCACGCTGTCAATGTGTGAACCAAAAGCGATCACGGGCAATGTATTGTTTTGTCCGTTCCGTTTCCCGATGATATTGCCGGCCGCATCGATGCTCACCTCAAGCTTGGCGGCTTTCATTAACCCCATCACATAGGCTCTACCGGCTTTGTCGGCCTCGCTGTAGGCAACCCGGCTTACGCCACCTTCCGGATTTGTTCCGAAGCGACCGAGCGTAAGTATCCGTTCTTCCATACGAGCGGCGTTTCCGCGCAATGCATTTTGGGCAAGGCCTGTCAGTGTTAAAATCGCAAACGTGATGGTGAGTAGGGCTTTCATACGTGTTTTATATTTTAAATGCATTTTCACCTACTCGTGTAAGTTGAATGTTAATGACCTTGGGATGTGTGCAATAGACAAGCTTAATATAGTTGCTGTTTTGCATTCCGACGACGGTCTCAAACACGTTTTCATAATTTTCATTCGGAACCGCCTGCATCGCATTGATCATGGCTTCCGGCCGGCCTTCCCCGATCAAGGCCTTAAGTATTGCATATTCTATTTCCTGGGTAGACATCGGTTTATTTCTTGATAATGGCCGCAACGCCCATTCCGCCTCCAGTGCAGATGGATATCAATCCCGTCCCGCTGCCTTTTTGATGAAGGAGCTTTGCCATTGTGCTGACACATCGGGCCCCTGTGCCCCCGAACGGATGCCCCAACGCGAGACTGCCACCTTTGACATTCATCTTGCTTCGGTCAATCGGACCGAGTGCCTGATCGAGGCCGAGCTCCTTTTTACAATAGGATTCACTCTCCCAGGCTTTTAATGTACAGAGTACCTGGCCGGCGAACGCTTCGTGAATTTCGTAGTAGTCAAAATCGTGAAAGCGGAGGTTGTTGCGCTTGAGCAACTCGGCCACTGCTGCTGCCGGTGCCATGAGTAATCCCGCGCCACCGCTGACATAGTCGACTGCAGTGGTCTGCACATCGTGCACAAACGCGAGCAGGGGGAGGTTATTTTTCCGGGCATACGATTCAGAGGCAAGCAAGACGGCACCGGCGCCATCGGTGAATGCCGTGCTGTTGCCGGCAGTAAGCGTTCCCTTCTCACTTCGATCGAAGGCCGGCTTCAGTGTACCTAACTTCTCCATCGTTGTATTGGCGCGGACCATGGGATCGCGTGCTACTCCTTTGAAAGAGAAAACCAGATCCTCGTAAAATCCTTCTGCATAGGCTTTCGCTGCCTTCCCGTGACTTTCAAAAGCGAGCTGATCCTGTTCTGTGCGGGTGACCCCCCATTCCTTCACCATTTTTTCTGTATGCTGTCCCATAGAGAGGCCTGTGCGGGGCTCTACAATGGCTGGGTAAGCAGGGGTCAAGTCGCCAAATCTCATCGTCAGAATCTTTGAAAGCCGCTGACCAAAACTCTTAGCCTGGTTGATATCAATAAGTTTCCAGGCCAGCGCGCGTTGAACCATGATGGGCAGGTCGCTGTTCGTGTCACTTCCTCCTGCAATTCCACAATCAATCTGGCCGGCAGCAATTTTCAGTGCGATAAGATTTAGTGTTTCCAGGCTGGTGGCACACGCCCGCTGCACGTTGAAAGCCGGAGTTGCCGGGTGGAGGGTACTTCCCAAGACCACTTCACGACCAATGTTCCAATCAATAGAGCTGGTCATGACGGCGCCGAGTGCCACGTCACCAATTCGCTGGCCTTCCAGGTTGAATTTTTTTGCCAGCGCATTGATCGTAGCAATCAGCATTTCCTGATTGGTGGTTCGGCTGTATTCGCGGAAGGATCGGACAAACGGCGTCCGAAGCCCGCCGACAATACCAACCCGTTGTGCATTGTTCAGCATGATTGGGATCTTTGGGGTAACATGCAGGGAAGATATCAAAATTTTGCTGATAGCGTTTTGGAGATGCCCGTGCCGATAAAATTTGGAGTTGTTTGTTCGATCTAGTACATTTAGTAATAGACTTATGGAAGCGGCATCACCAATTTATGATCTTGCCGCTGCGAAAGCAGCGGAAATAGAAGCAGAGCTGATAAGCCTGAATCGGTGGGATGACCAACCCTTGCCAGAGGAAATGTTCGAGGACATGGGCGCTTTCGGTTCACGAACGATGGCCTTTGAGCAATGGATTCAATTCATTCTATTGCCTCGGATCCATCAAATCATCAGTGAGCAGGGGGAGTTTCCCGGGAAAAGTAATGTGGCCACCTATGCGATCAGGAATTTTGATGGCGATTCTGCAGCTAGCCGTCTCTGCGATTTACTTTACGAACTGGACGAGATCTTCAATACGTAGTCTGAAGGACGAGGATCGCGCGCCTGATTGATTCAGGAGGCCGCCCGCATTTCGCTGATCATTTCACGTTCACGGTATGTAAACCCGGATTCCGTGGGCCCCTGCTGCGCTGCCATAAATTCTTCCAGCGAGGGGTAAAAGTGAAGGCGGTGCTTCCAGATCAGTTTTCCGCCAATGCGTTCCTTGAATTTGCGCATCGATACAGTTCCGTCTAGCCAATATAGGTCGCACGGTTCTTGGCCCGGGTAGGTTTCGATATACCCAGGCATATGCGGAATCGAGGACTGCTCAAGCTTCCTTTTGACTTCCTGACGAAAATCTGACTTTCCTGATATGTATACTGTCGTCCAACTCATAAAATATTCAATCCAAACAAACTGGAGCTTCGTTCTCGGTATTCACCATAAAATTTGGTACTACCCTCGAATGGCCGTCAACTATTCGTCAGCTTAAAAAATGGTGACTCAAGCGAAGCTCGGCGGCTCCTATATAACGCAAAATACGCTAAAGAAGTTTCTCTTCGTTGGTAAAGACGAAGGAGTTAATAGAATGTTAACATGAGAAGTTATTTTTTTCCTGTCTTCTCCATGGGTAGCTCTTTGATGCGACTCCATTCCTGGATCGAGCCGTCATAGAGCTTCATGTTGTAACCCAGGATTCTTCCGGCCACATAGACAACACTAGCGGTTTGACCAATGAAGCAATAGACTACCAGTTCTTTGTCTTTCGCTGCCACTGGTGTAAAGTAGCTCTGCAACTGATCCGATGGTTTGAAAACATTGTTAGCGGGATCAATCATTTCTGTATAGGGAATATTCTGAGCGCCGGCAATGTGACCATCCCGAGGTTGTCCTGCGGGATCACCGTCATAGATGGGCTTCATCCGTGCATCGACAATAAGTGTAGACGCTGAATTAAGGTGTGCCTTTACATATTCCTTATCTACAATCAGCGAAGATATCGCTGCGTTAAACTTTACTTTTTTGACCACAGGGACATTGGTTGTAACCGCGAAACCTGCTTTCTTCCATGCCTCCAGTCCTCCGTTAAGGAATATCACTTTACCCTTCATGCCCATTTGTTCAAGGACCAGGAAAATGCGGGTGGTTTGACTTACTTCATTTCTCACATGACAGAGCACCACGCGTGAGCTGTTGGAAATGCCGAGTGACCCAAATAGTTCATTTGCTCTTTGGATCTCTGGCGCGTTCATAGAACCCTGGGGACTATCCGGAGATACGGCAGAGGGCCATACGTACTGCGCGCCGGCGATGTGCTCCAGGTCATAGTCCAGCTTCATTTGATTTGGCTGAAGAATGACAATGTCAGGATCATTCTTATGATCATTTAGCCACTGTGGCGAAACGAGGAGTGATTCCTGCGCTTGACCGATGAAAACGATAAGTGCGAATAGGATGGAGAGGATTGTCTTCATAGTCATGGGAGTTACTGAGGAGATGACATGTATACGGTAAATAGAGAATGAAGTTGGGTGTCCCTTATTTTGGGGCAATCATTGCGTTTTTCTTAACGATCTCTTCTGCCCGGAAGAGCATGTCAGAAGATTGCAAAAGCTTATTCCGGAGATCCTGCCGCAAGGTTGAATTTTCCATTAGGTATTCCCGTACAGCCTCAGCAGCCTGCGCTGATTGATGTTCCCCCAGCGTAGCATCTAACCAAGCCTTGGGAAAGAAGATATCCCCGGTTCGCTGAAGCTCCTCCAGCATCTCAAGGCTGGGCTTAACATAGCCAACAGATTGCCCTGCCCGCAGCGGGTGGTGGAGAAACCGTACTGCCGCCAATACCCAGGGCTCATGGGTGCGGTTCTTTTTGTCCGCAAGGCTTTGAAAGAATTGATCACGGATTGCCTGATTGGAAGAAAGGGAGGGGAGGACAAATTCCATTTCGGCCTTGCGATCGGGGTTCGTTATTTTCAGCAATTGTTGTTCTAAAACGTCCTGATATCCTTCTGCTTCCCGCAGCGCCAGTGCATAAGCAAGTTGAATGTGGTCGCGCTCGGATAGTTCGAGACCGATATTGATTTCATTTGCCCACAGTTTCTTAAGATTTTTGTTCCCTTCTGGAGTATTGGAAACAGTCCGATAGATATTGAATAGCGTACGTTTTATCGAATTGTCTTTTTCCCCAGTCAGCCGTTTAAAGAGCCGGTCGTCAATATTCTTTCCCATCAACGTGCGATGAGCTGGAGTGATGAATTGCCAATAGGTTTGGGCCAGTATGTTTGTGAGGTATTCCAACAGCAAAGGATCTGATTCGGTTTCTATGGCGCCCATCAATCCATCTATCAACAAGGCTGGGTCTACCTCACCGCGAAGAAATATCTCCCAAACATTCATCCACATTCCGGCGCGCACTTCAGTATCCTTTTGTCTTGGAATTTCCGCAAGCAAAAATTCCGGTGAAGAATGAAAGTAGCCGTACCCTTTGCCCTTGTAGTTGGGAATCATCGACATGGTTGGCTCCACCCATTTTGACAATACGGGCTTTGCCGAATTTCGGAATGCCACCTTCTGCACGAGGTCAATGTATTTTGACTTGATCTTGTATTCAACAGTTTGGGGCCAAACAATCCCAGACGTATCGTTGACTATAGCAAGAAAAAATTTACCATCGGTTGCCTGCTCGACAGCGATCTCCGGCATTCCTCCTGTCTTGATCCAGGCTTTATTCCATGTTTCCAAATCTTGTTTGGTGTGCTTCTTCAGGCTCGCCACCAGGTCGTCCCATGTTGCATTCTTGTAAGCATACGTGGTAAGGTAGTCGCGCAGGCCAAGCTGAAAGTTGTCGGCACCCATCCACGCTTCCAGGTTACGCATCATGATGGGAGCTTTTTGATAGATGATGGCGCCGTAAACGCTTCCCGCATTGCGCAAGTTGTCCAGCGGCTGTTGAATTGGGTGGGCGCCGCGGCTGCGGTCTATTTCGTAAGCAGACGGATAGTGCGACAGCAGGAACCTCAAGTCATGATTGAGTGTCGGAAAGGATGGGCTCACCATCTTGGCGGCCATAAAATTGGCAAATACTTCTTTAAGCCAAACGTCGTTGAACCATTGCATGGTGACAAGGTTGCCAAACCACATGTGAGCGGTTTCATGTGCGATCAGACTCGCCCGACGCATTTCTTCGTTAATGGACGCGGAAGGCTCCAGAAACAAACTGCCCTCCCGATAGAAAATATTACCCGGGTGTTCCATCCCGCCAAACTGGAAGGCGGGCATCAGGGCAAAGTCAAATTTTTCATAGGGATACGCTATCCCGGTATATTCCTTCAGCCAGACAAGAGACTGCCGGTGGAGTTCGAAAATTCGGGCGACGTTCCTGGCGACCTTGATGGAATCGGTCTCCCGGTAATACATGGTCATGCCCGATACCGGGTCGGTTGATTCCTGAAAATTCCCCGCAGCAAATGCAAACTGGTAAGAACTTGTTGGCTTGGTATCACTGAAGCGCAATCGCTTCCTATTCTTAATGATTTCAGAAGAAATGATTTTTCCATTCGACACGGCCTTCCAGGAGTCGGGGAGAAGGAGCTCGAGGCGGTAGGTTGCTTTCAGATCGGGTTGATCGAATACAGGAAAACAGGTAGACGCGCGACTCGGGACAAAAAGTGTGTAGAGGTAATCGTCATTGCGGTTCAGGGCAGCCTCGCCGGCTGTGAAATCAACGGTTACTGAATTGGATCCGGCCTTGAGTAGATCTGCATCTATCAAGATGTGTTCGCTCTCGTACCGGGTCTTAACAGGGCTGCCATTGACCTGGATGCGCTTGATCGCCGATATCTCAGAAAGAAAATCCAATTGCAGATCGGCAGGTGGTTTCTTCCAGTCGAAGGAGACGGTTACACGGGCGGGGATACTGTCGGTACGAGATGCAGGGATGTCGAAGAAAAGATCGTATTGGATATTTTGAAGCGTATTTTTCCTCTCGATAGCGAGTTCGAGGGGGATTCCGGGCACAATGGTCTGCTTTGTGTCACATGCCGCAAGGACAAAGAGTGCGGGAATGAATGCGAACCAGTTGCGTCGTAGTCTCATAGGGTAGGGGGAACTCACAGCCCTTTGGATGTCATGCCGCCGTCCACCAGAATATTCTGACCCGTGATGTAGCTGGCATGATCCATCGCGAGGAAGGCGGCGATGCCGGCGACTTCGCGTGGTTGCCCCACGCGGCCCATGGGCGTACGCGCCAGAATTTTCTCCAAGCGGTCGGGTTGCGACAATACGGGGTCCGTCAACGGAGTTTGAATGTACCAGGGAGAGACTGTATTGACGCGGATCGCTGGCGCCCATTCGACAGCGAGGTGCCGCCCAAACTGAATGATGGCTGCTTTGGTCATGCCATAGGGTGGCCCGCTTTGCACATCGATTGATCCGGCCACCGATGCGATATTGATCACGCTGCCGTTGCCCGATTTCTTTAGGAGGTCAAACGCCGATTGGGTGAGGGCCATCATGGCAAAAAGATTTGTTTCAAAGAGCTGGCGATACTCTTCTTCTGCGTACTCGGTAAATTTTTTTCTGACGTTGGTGCCTACATTGTTGACCAGGATATGAACCATACCCCATTGGCTGTTGGCCGTGTACACCAGTTGCTGACGGAACACCGGGTCGGTGACATCCCCTTCAAGATACAGCGCCTTCGGATTTTTTTCAGCCAGGCTGAGATTCCGTGCTACGGCCAGTACGTCGGCGCCAAGGGCAACAAACTCATCGACAATGGCTTTGCCTATTCCTTTGGTTCCACCGGTGATGATGGCTTTTTTGCCGTGTAACGACCAGTTTGTCATGTGAGATTCGGGTGAGACAGGAAAGGTAATTGTTAATTGGGAATTATGAATTAGTAGTTATGAGCAACGCATCGAGCCCCATCGGGGCGGCAATTTGCTAGCCCCGTAGGGGCGTCATTTTGATAGCCCCAGCGGGGCGACATTTTGCTAGCCCCGTAGGGGCGACAGTTTCAGTGGTCGATGTTGGTGCGAAGCACAAGGAGAAAGTAATTCTTCTCGATCGGGACATACCCCTGGTCATAGCAGTAATAGTAAATGCCGCCGTCACGCCCTCGGGAGATTCCAGTATGATACCGGAAGTCAAATCCTTTCTCTTTTAAACGGGCCGCGGATACCTTGATTTTTCCGCCTGGATTCAGGGAGTCCAGGATGCGGCGGTTTTTGCGCAGCGCCTTGTTGATTTCACGGACATATTTGTTGGGTTCGCTGTTGCGGCGGTTATTGTGGGTGCTGCGGCATTGATCGGAGCAGAATCGTTTATCAATTCTGCCCAACAAAGTTGCCCGGCACTCAGTGCATGTGCGCTCTGCCATGATGTGAATATAGAAGCCCGGGTAACTGATCACGAGTTATCGGTCGTGCGGAAAACCTGACAATCGATCAATCCATGCGCGTAAATCCGAAAGTACTCGTTTTAAATCGGGTCAGGTTCTTTCCCTTTCGCACGTTTGTGACGGCGGGCAAGTGTCCCGCAACGTTAAAAACCAAAACAATATCAGTATGAA
>JANNAZ010000080.1:0-3921 GCA_031384895.1 Cyclobacteriaceae bacterium
GAGTATTTGCCCTTCACGAAATCCAAGTATCGATAGATTCAGGAATTGGATAGAGAGATTTGGCTACCGCGAGGGTTTCTTGCCAAACAAATAGGTCACCCCGAGCGAAGGATATTCCTACGTAAGAACACGGCGCGGAAGTAGCAAAAAAAAACCCGGAGCGATCCGGGTCAATTCAATTACTTAGAACTCATATCTTTTCTCCATCGCATGATATACTGTTCTGTCTTGTCAACGGCCTGGTCCAAAATCTTCACGCGGCTATCCCAAGCTTCATGTCCATATATTTTTACGTATTCGTCCCGGAATGATGGGCCGCCAGGTGCATCAGCAGGATAGAAGCCGTTCGCAAGAGACTTAAATCCGTCTTTGAGGCCCCTGACCGTCACCGTTACCTGGTCTGATCCGTCCCATAATTGCTCATAATAGGTTGAGCTGAAGCTTTGCCAGAAGGCTGACTTTGACGCGGCCCTTATTTTTGCATTTCGTGCCAGTTCCTTTCTGTAATCCTGGATATTAAGGTCTTGTTTCAGATGCCTTACTGTTACGACGGCGGATTCTGTGCCAGTGTTCGGTCGGATGCCGCAGCTGTCAATCATTTGGTATGTTCCATTGATTGTTTCATCCAGCAAAGGAAAAAAGGTCTTGTCAAGGTCCAGGCTATGAGCCACAGCATCGGCCCTTTCTTTATCAAGGTCAGCATATGTTCCGGCAGGCCCCACGATTTGATAGAAGCCGGCATTTGGTCCACTCATAATCTCGTAGACATTCGTTTTATCACTTGCGCCGTGAAATTTGGCAATGTGTTGTTTGTAAGCAGCTTCAAATGCCATCTTTTGTCCTTTCTTTGGCCTTACCGTATTGACGGTAGCCAAGTCTGCCTTTTGGGCAAATGCTGCTAAGGTTGACACCAATAGCAATAGCGCAATAATCTTTTTCATATGTGTTTTGGGTTTGTGTTAGTTTCAGGAATGTACGTATTCTCTTAAACATGAACAAACGGCCCACGCGCTGATCCCCTCAACGGACTTTCGCGGGAAAGCATCCAGCTTCTTGATTAGCAGGGAAGTTTTAAAGATTATTTCCAGGGTTTCTTGCCAAACGAATAGGTCACCCCCAGCGAAGGACCGTTATAGCCCCACTTGAAGTGGCCATCAACATTAGTTTTGTAGATGTCGACTCCAAAGTTTAGCCCTGAATAGCCCAGTGATACATCCAATTTTTTGGCAGCGCGGTACATGAACAAAAGGTTATACGCGAGAATGCGTCCTGAAACATCCCCTACGGTTAATGAAAGATAACTTATATCGAGATTTACAGCCAAGCGGTCGCTAAACGCATACCCTCCCCAGATACCCAAATCCGGGACAGGCGCAGTGAAACCAAAATCACTATTGCCAGAAATACTCCCGTTGGGATTATTGAGCGATATGCCAACTTCACCGCCGACCAGGTGGGTACCAATCAGTACGCCTAATTCAAAATTGGGCTTTGCCAGGATTGCATAGCCATAGGACACCTGATAGATGGCCGTATTAAAAAAGCTATTTATAGAAGCATTGACCGGATAGACGATGCCATTGAACGTGATGTCTTTCTGAATTGAATGGGTTGAACTGCGGGGGATGTAGTAATAGTTCAGGTTAATCCGGGAACGACGTGAGGCGCGCCATTGAAAATTGGCCTGGAACGTTGCCTGGGTGGTGGTGAACCCCAGGTCCTTTTCAAAGTCAATCTCAGTGCCTGCCACACCTCCCTATATTCCGACCTGGATGTTGGTGTTGGAAACGGGAACAAAAAAGCCGGCTGTGACCTTGAATTTTTCGACGAACCAGGGGGCTGTCTTTATTTTAGTGGAGTCGCTTGCGGACGTCTGACTGAAGCAAGAGGCAGAAATCAATACAAAAAGGAAGATGGGTCCAGCTACTTTCATTTGAGTAAGTGTGTATTGCAGAAACGTTTTCTGCTGCTAATATAAAGCAAAAACCATACTCTCAGGCAAAAGTAAATGGCAGGAAGAGGAGAATTAGGAGCCAGTGGGCTGTTAACTGCACCCGTTAATCAGGAACCCTTCATCGTGGTTTCAATGAGCTTCCAGAGGTTTCTAGGCTTTTCCCCAAGTGAATCATTAAACAACGTCACAGCCATTACAATGTACAAGACAAAGCCCGCCACGATCAACACTTGGGCTGCGGATGTTTTTTGAATGTCCTGTTTATTCTTGACGTCACAAATCTCCCCAGGGCAATACTGCACCTTCTCTTTGTAGAACACTCCATAGACGAGGCACCCCAGGCAAATCCCGAACGCCGATTCGAAGAACAGAAAGAGCAGGCACATCAGACACGTAAGGCCGCTCAGGATACTGAACGAGTTGAGGATGATCATCAGAACAAGCATGAAGCTCGAGAAGGCAATACCGATCTTCCAGGCAAACTTCTTTTGAGGTGCCCCGACGTATTCCGGGTTTTGCCGGCTAACGATCAGCCGACCAACAATAAGCATGGGGGAGAAGCGAGGGTTGATATACACCCGGATAAGCATATCGGTAAGGAAGAGAATGATGATATACTTAATCATGAGGAAATTGCCCTTGAAGATGATCATCATAAGCGCGATCAGCATGAATACAAAGAGTATCCCGGCTGCGGCCCTTACTTCACGCTCATTCAGGACAGGAATGTTATAGCCTTCAACGGTTTCACCGAATTGAATTGTGGGATGTTTCTTTTTCATAGGTTGTCCGGGATAGCGTATAAATGTGGATTGGATGGCTTTGAAACAACAGGAGTATACGGTCAAATAGGGTTCCGGGTTGGCATGACAAAGAGTTGGATCCAGGGCACCTTTTTGCCACGGATTGCACGGATGAGCACAGATGAATTCAAAGGAGTTTATCTTGGAAGCTACCGCCGTATTGCATTGTACAAACCGGCGAAAGGGGTAGCTTTTGCCATTAAATAGAATATTCATATGACAGTAATTAAGTCAAGGGGAACGATTGGAATTCTTACCGGTGGGGCGATGTTCCCGGCCTTAACCCAGCCATCCGGGCTGTCACAGTGCGGGCACTCCGTGAAGGATTTAGGGTGATCGGAATCCGTAGGGGGTGGGCAGGACTCGTCGATGCGGTGCGGGATACCCAGGCCAACAATGAGGATAACTTCATTGAACTCTCAAAAGTCGTTGTCGATCGTGCGTCAAGGACTGGGGGTACTTTTCTGCACTCATCACGGACAAGGCCTAGCAATGTTTCGCAGAGCAGGGTGCCCGAACACCTAAAGGGCCATTATGCGGCGAAGACTAATGATCTCACTGAAGAGGTACTGAAGAACCTGGACTGGATAGGGATTGATCAACTGATTGTCATTGGAGGCGACGACACCCTCAGTTATGGCGTGGAGCTTTCGAAGCGAGGTGTCAAGGTTAATGCCATACCCAAGACGATGGATAACGATGTGCCCGGAACGGACTACTGCATTGGCTTCAGCACGTGTATCACCCGTACGATTTCCATGACCAATGCCCTCCGTACATCCGCCGGCTCACACGAGCGCATCATGGTGTTGGAGGTGTTTGGGCGCTATGCAGGCTTCACGGCGATACTTCCCACGATGGCCGGTGCCGCAAACCGGTGCGTCATTCCTGAACATTCCTTCGATATCGAACAGTTGACAGAGAAACTTATTGCTGACCGAAGTGAAAACCCAAGTCGTTACTCCATCTTGATTGCTTCAGAAGGCGCTATGTTCTCCGGAGGCGAAATGATGTTTGAGGGCGCCGAGAAAGATGCCTACGGGCACGCCAAGCTGGGCGGCATCGGCGATATGATTTCTGCTAAAATCAAGGAACACTCTCCGAAATATAACAAGGGAAGAACCATCGACATCATCAACCAGGTAGCCAAGCTTCTGGTTGATG
>JANNAZ010000106.1:0-16839 GCA_031384895.1 Cyclobacteriaceae bacterium
CTGACCGAGGCATAGCTGCCAAGCCTGGTGATCAGGTAGGAAATGACTATGGTTGGAGCCAAAATACAAATGATCAGTGGTTGAGTTCAAGGCATGCCCTGGTAGATGCTGGAACATCGGTGATCATCACGAATCCACGTGTCGTCTTCCGGTTGGCACTGGGTAGTGCTGCCACTTCAATTGATGAGGAAGGATTTGGTTTTGACAATGTTCGTATTGGTGAACGCACGAGAACGATCCTGTTGGAGAATTTCACTAACTCGGCCAATACGACCAAGAGTTCTACCACGCCTGCTCCATTTACCACGGATGAGGAGTATGAGAGTAGCATCATCAACGGCTTTAGCGCTGCTCTTGTAGGACTTGAAGTTGTTAAGTTGAATTACCACGTTAATTTCCCCGGAAATGACCCGTTCAACAAAGGCAACGCAGCTGATCCAAGTTCAAGGGCCTTGTTCTACAACGTTGATAAGACACCTGCTGCACGACTGGATGGATATTCACCCAATCCATATGCTCCATTCTCCGGTTGGGGCCAGAACTCGTTCAATACGCGCACACTCCGGTTGGCCCAGGCTTCTATCGTAATCAGGCCTGCGGCACCACCGGATGCCAATATCACAAATACTGGGAAGGTCACTTTCTTTGTTGATGTGACACCTACAGTTAGTCTTGATCCGAAGACGATTCTTCATGTAGGAGTTGTCGAGCAACTGATCCCTATTGCTAGTCTTGGCGGAGATCAAACATTGATCAAGACTGGGGAGACCTCCTTTGAGTATGTAGCGAAGAAACTCCTGCCCTCTGCTTCGGGCACAAGGACATCGACTCACCCGAATGCAGTTGGAGGTGTTCTCGTAGCACCCCCTGCCCCAGCACTGCCGATCACCTATACATTCGGGCCATTTGAATGGTCGCCTGAACTGAGCAAGTTCTATGCGCCAAATACTGGAGATTTGGGTGTAGTCGCATTCTTGCAAAGGGAAGATGGCGACAAAGAAGTATACCAGGCTGAAATTGTACTCTCGCTTAATGATCCGCCATCAAGCCTCGTAACTGCTCTGGAGCCAATTCGGGCCGAGGACGTTAAGGTGTATCCTAACCCAGCCAATCAGGAAATGACTGTTTTGCTTCCTGGAGAAGTGGCTAAGGCTGCCAATCTGCAGCTGATTGACCAAACAGGGCGAACTGCGCTTCAGTCAATAATCCGGGAAGGATCTGATAGGAAAACATTTAACGTCAGCGAACTTTCAAGTGGAGTTTACATTCTGACCATCGATATGGGTTCGGGTGTACTTACCCGCAAGAAGGTTGTGATCGTACATCAGGAATAAGTACATAGAGCTCAAAGAAAAAAAGCCGCTTTTTAATGTCAAAAAGCGGCTTTTCTTTTGTCCGATTGATTTTGAATATTATTTCGTTTCGTTAATTTCAAGAGTTGTAACACCCATCATCTACCCCTTGTATGGAAATCTTCCTTAAAGCAGACGCCTGGCTGGCACTCCTCACCCTCTGCTTTTTGGAAATTGTGTTGGGCATCGACAACATCATTTTTATCTCGATCGTCTCCAATAAACTTCCCGAAGAGCACCGCCAACGCGCTCGTAACATCGGCCTTGCGCTTGCCATGGGAGTCCGGATCCTCTTTCTGTTAGGTATCACATGGATCATTGGTTTTACCGAACCACTCTTCGTCGTCCCGCAAAGCTGGATGGTCGATCATGATCTGCCGGTCAGCGGCCGTGACCTAATCCTGGGCTTCGGCGGCCTCTTCCTCATCGCCAAGAGCACCATGGAAATCAACCACGAGATGGAGGGTGAAGACGACGATGAAGACGATACGGGGCAAAAGAAAAAAACAGCAACCGTTACCATTACCGGCACCATTGTCCAAATCATCCTGCTGGACATTATTTTCTCCTTCGACTCCATACTTACTGCCGTGGGAATTGTCGATCGCGATAAAGTCATTATCATGATCCTGGCGGTCATTATTTCCATTATCATCATGATGATCTTCAGCGGGTCCATCGGCCGGTTCATCCAGCAGCACCCTTCTATGGAAGTTCTTGCGCTCGGATTCCTTATCCTCATCGGCTTCATGCTCTTCCTGGAAGCCTTACACTATGAGATCCCAAAAGGATACGTCTACTTCGCAGTCGCCTTCTCCATGCTCATCGAACTAACGAACATCCGGGTTCGGAAAAAACGAAAGACCAAGCCGGTCAAACTCAACAAGCCGTTTACTGATGAAGAGATGAAGCAAGTTATCGACCACAATAATTAGGCCGCACGCAAGAACTTTGTCAGCTCCTCGGCTGTTTTACCGCAAACACAAATCCTGACTGATCATGATCGTTGATCCGCGTTACCCCATTGGAAAATATGCCGCGAAGGAAGTTGTATCACCCGAAGAACTGAAAGATTTCATCGGACGAATTGCGTCGCTCCCCTCCCGTCTGGAATCTGCAATCAGTGGACTGTCAGAAGCCCAACTAGACACTCCGTATCGCGAAGGCGGTTGGACGGTCAGGCAAGTTATTCATCACGTATCGGACAGCCACATGAACGCGTATATCCGTGTCAAGTGGGCACTTACCGAAGCGTCGCCGACCATAAAAGCTTACGATGAAAAGGGCTGGGCGAGTACACCGGATACATCTGGCGACCCCGCCTTGTCCATTGCTCTCATCAAGGCCCTGCACGCCAAGTGGACGGCCCTGCTTAGCAAACTTTCAGCAACCGAACTTGCACGTGACTTTGTGCATCCGGTCACAAAACGTTCTGCGCGATTGGATCACCTTGCGGCCATGTATGCCTGGCATGGTGATCATCACCTGGCCCATATCACAGAACTCAAAAAGCAAAAAAACTGGTAAGTGATTCCGTATACACCTCCGGCGCTTCTATTTAACAGGCATCTCGAAACTATCTACCCTTCTCTCATCCGGAAGGTTGACTTTCGGCTGCCCGTACGCGAGCGCATCACCACGCCAGATGATGATTTCCTCGACCTCGATTGGCACAAACAAGGATCCTCTCGATGCGTGATCATCAGCCACGGGCTGGAAGGAAACACCCAGCGCAGTTACATGGTTGGAATGGCCAAGGCCTTCTTCCAGGAAGGATATGATGTACTGGCTTGGAACTATCGCGGCTGCAGCGGCGAGGTGAACCGGCAGCTTCGTTTCTACCACAGCGGAGCAACCGATGATCTTCACACGGTGGCCATGCACGCAGTCCCGCACTATGAATCGCTGTACCTTGTTGGATTCAGCCTGGGTGGTAACCTGACGCTCAAGTACCTGGGTGAAGGGTTGGCACCTAAGTCGATCCGAAAAGCTGTTACCATTTCGGTTCCCCTGAACCTCCATACCAGCTGCCTCGTCCTTTCAAGAGCATCCAATTGGGTTTACGAACAACGGTTTTTGCGCAGCCTCAGTACCAAAGTAATGGCAAAGCCTGGACTCCGGCAGGTAGTGGATGTCAGTAAACTGGAAGGACTCAAATCTCTGCTCGAGTTTGATGACCACTTCACTGGTCCCCTCCACGGGTACCGGAATGCAATTGACTACTATACACAATGCAGTTCGATCCATTTCCTTCCGCAGATCAGCATTCCCACCCTGGTTGTTAATGCCAAGAACGATCACTTTCTAAGTCCCGACTGTTTCCCTGCGGAGTCCTATCCGCATGTTGTCTTGGAATTTCCGGAACGCGGTGGCCACGTTGGCTTCGCCCGGTTTGACAAGAATGGGCTATATTGGTCCGAGATGAGAGCTTTATCCTTCATCGGTTCGGTATGATGGTGAATCGGTACTCCCTGACGTGTGGTGCCCAAGCCGTTGCCAACCGGTTTTCAGTTGACGCGACGGAGGCCTATGTGCCGCAATTCAATGCAGCTCCGACTTTGTTGCTCCCGATTATTACACAGGAGAGTCAGCAGGGCCTTTCCTTTTTCTATTGGGGTGCGCCGCCGGTATGGGCCAACCAGAAACCGCTAGGGGAACGAATCATCAACACACAAGCCGAAATTATCCCGGAGAAGTCCGTGATCAAGAAAAAACTTAAGCATCATCGCTGCCTCATTCCGGCTGATGGATTCTATATCTGGAAGCGTATCGGAAAGAAGTCTTCGGTCCCTTACCGGTTTACGCTTGCGGACAAGGCCCTCTTTGCCATGGCTGGGCTATGGGAAGAATATGAAGACGAAAAAGAAGAAAGCCACCATACCTTTACGTTGATCACAACTGCAGCCAATGAATGGGTATTCCCTTTCGGTGAGCGCATGCCGGCAATTCTACTTCCTGAACTTGAAAAGAAATGGCTGACAGCCACGGATGAATTGGAGCTACTGCCTCTCCTGACTCCCTTCCCTTCAAGGCTGGACCACTATTCTGTATCTGCGTTGGTTAACAATCCGGCGAGAAATGACCGCGCGGTTGTTCAGCCAGAGCCGCCAGCGGATCAATTCGGAAATCTTACGTTATTTGATTGAGCCTTAGAATCAGAATCCGTCGCCGTCTTCCTTCTTCTTGGGCGGCGCGTCTACGGTTTTCTTTTTGAAGAGCCCCCCTTTTTTCTTCTTCGGCTGCGCTGGACCGTTTACGTCTGTGAGCGTAGCTGGTGGAGCCAAAGCGGTAGAGTCATTCTTGGGCTTCTTTTTGAAAATGTTTTTGAAGAATCCAAAAAATCCTTTCTTCTCCTTTTTTGCTGCTTTGGAACCGTCTTTATCATCAGTCTTCTTCTCCATAGCGGCCCGCACATCCGGGAGCACCAGCATTTCCCGGAAGTACCACATGTAAAGATCCTGGTCCAGGTTGTACTTTTCTTTCGTCTTGGTAATCGCGTAGACGCTATCCCCGGGGTCGCTCGCCGCCGCCGATGCAGCCAGGCTATCGGATGCGTCCGACTCCGCCAACTGGAATTCATCCTTGTTCTTCAGTGAGTCAGGCTGTACCGGGTAAACCGGTGTCATTTCTACCGTCTGCATCTTACGGTACTTCTTTCGATACGATTCAGGCACAGCGATCAAGTACTTGCCTTTGCTGGCAGTGTAAACCTTGGGGGTTGAGTCCTCCTTGAAATAGCTAAACTTCTGTCTGACGGCCTCCTTGTCGTAAATAAAGGAACTCTGATAGGCAGGGCATACCATGCGCTGGGTACAGGCGCCAAACAATGCGACTAAGGCAACTAACAGGAGACCCCTGAACATGGATAGATTAAGGTGCAATCAACAAAAATAACGAAATAACCCCAAGTAATGCCTTACGCTGCCCAAAAGTAACCATCATAAGTGCTTGATTTTTAGCCTATAAGCTATCTAGGCTTAATTTTTGACTTTTAGTAAGCCCCTTCACTACAAGCCCGTAAGACTGATCTAGCCAGGCCCACACAAGCTTTTCCGGCACATGAGGCTTGATGAGCACCGTTATCCAATGCTTCTTATTCATGTGGTAGCCCGGCTGGACAAAGTCGTACGTATCCTTGAGTTCGGCACCCACTTCCGGGTCAACCTTCAGGTTTATACTTTCAAATGCTTCCAGGTCAGTAAGGGCAAACATCTTGCCCATAACTTTAAATACAAGTGTATTGGCATCAAACGGAAATTCTTCCGTTACGCCATTTTTAGACAGGCAATAGGCTCGGAACGATTCAATGTTCAAAACAAAAACCGCTTGGCTAGCAGATAGATCACCGCAAGTAAAAAGATGCCGATAGAAATCTTGTTAATGCCGTGCATCACACGGATGTTGACATTGGTCGGTCGCGACGGGTCCTTCTTCCGGAAAAAGTACTCCCCTACTTCGCCCAGGGACAAGAACCCTTTCAGCGTAAACTTTTTCTCCTTTCCCTCTTCGTTGCTTTCCATAATTTAGTTGGTCAATTCCACCCACGCGCCGTCCTCCTGGATTAACCCGATCAGCAGGTCTACTGCCTGAAGGCTTGGCACATTTCTTTTTACGACTTCCTTTCCCCTGTACAAGGTAATCCGTCCCGGGCCTGAGCCTACGTACCCGTAATCGGCATCAGCCATTTCGCCAGGGCCATTCACAATACACCCCATGATAGCAATCTTTACGCCCTTGAGGTGGTTGGTGCGGGATCGAATCTTCGCTGTAGTCTCCTGCAAATCGAACAGTGTTCTTCCACACGATGGACAGGAGATATATTCAGTCTTGGAAATACGTGTACGGGTCGCCTGCAGAATATTAAACCCTGTATCGTTAATCAACTTATCCGGGCCACAATTCTCAGCGGCGATAAAGACCCCGTCACCGAGTCCGTCAATTAATAAACCACCCATGTCGGTAGCGGAATACAATTGAAGCTGCTCTGGGGCAAGGTCTCGGTATGCTCGTCCAATTACGACAGGAGCAATACATTCCTGATTGATAAGTTCAACAAACATCCTGCGTTGCTCTGCATAGCCGTGACCGTTATATGTGTCGATGAGCAAGACTACGGTCGGGTCATTCTTGATACCCTCTATGAGACCTGCTGACAAATCCCCCAAGCATGCGTATACAAAATTCACTTGCCCGGATTTCTCAACCCCAAGGAGGTAGTCGGACGCTCGAATAAAAGGAAACACCCTCACCTGATGCTTCTTCGCCATCCAGGTCTTGTGATTACAAATCA
Organism: Cyclobacteriaceae bacterium; assembly: GCA_031384895.1. Lineage (GTDB taxonomy): Bacteria > Bacteroidota > Bacteroidia > Cytophagales > Cyclobacteriaceae > ELB16-189. Next base: position 6,643 of record JANNAZ010000106.1, read on the forward strand.
ATCCCAACGTACCCGGAATCTCAAAGTCTATCGATTGGTCGCCCAGGAAGATATAGTCACACGCCATATCTGTGAGGTTCCATTTATCCAACGGGACCGAGTAATGATAGCCCAGCGCAAACAGGGATGCCTGTGTAATTTTTTGTTTCATGGAGAAATCGGCAATCACGCGGGGTACTTGGTGGCCTCCAAAATTTCCAACCTCACGGGTTACTCTCCGGGCATAGCTTATCGGATTGATCGGGTATTTTGAAATTTCCGGAATGGGGAGATGCGGGCTGCGGTTTCTGTATCGGCTTACCAATTCCCGGCAGACAGGCACCTCTGCTTCCGGCTCTTCCGTGAGCGATACACGGACTGTATCTCCCAGTCCGTCTTCGAGCAGGGTTCCAATGCCAACCGAAGACTTTATTCTGCCATCTTCCCCATCGCCGGCTTCTGTTACGCCCAAATGCAACGGATAGGGTTGAAACTTTTCGTCATCCAGTTTTTGTACCAGCAGCCGGTAGGCCTGGATCATAACTTGCGGGTTGCTGGCTTTCATGGAAAGCACGATGTTATAGTATTGAAGATCCTCGCAAATCCGCAAAAACTCAAGAGCGGACTCAACCATGCCGAGCGGAGTATCGCCGTAACGGCTCATGATCCGGTCGGAAAGTGATCCATGATTTGTTCCGATCCGCATCGCTGTGCCGTACTCTTTGCAAATCTTCACCAGCGGTGAGAATTTGGTCCGAATCCGTTCCAGCTCTGCTTCATACGAGGAATCCGAATAGTCGATCTCTTCAAATTTCTTTTTGTCTGCGTAGTTCCCCGGGTTTACTCTTACTTTCTCGACGATACGGGCAGCCAGCTCGGCCGCATTCGGCGTAAAGTGAATATCTGCAATCAGTGGCACGTGATAGCCCCTGGCGCGTAGTTCCTTCTTTATTTCGGCTAGATTCTGTGCCTCCTTTAGGCTTGGAGCCGTAATGCGCACATACTCGCAGCCCGCGTCCACCATCCGGATGGTCTGCTCCACAGACCCGAAGGTGTCCATCGTATCTACTGTGGTCATCGATTGAATGCGAATGGGGTTATTTCCCCCCATGGCCACATCCCCGATATTCACTTCGCGGGTAACTCGGCGGGAGTAACTGACTAAGCTGTTACAATACAGTCGGACTTGGCTTATCTGGGTTTCCACGATCAAATTTATATTTCAAATTAACCCTAATTTTGCAAAAAATGTTTTCATCTGTCTACTGTCGGGAGATCAGGTATCAGACTATAGGTCTCCTAACTGCGGTCGTATGATGATTTCCTCCACTACGCTCCGCGGCGATAAGCAATAGGCCCCATAGATGGCATCCGCGACATCCTCCGGTTTCATGAACCGCTCCTCCGGGAGTTGGACAGCGTCCCAGCTGGAGGTTCTAGTTGCACCTGGCAAGACCGCCGTCACGCGGATCCCTTTATCTTTCAATTCCTCACGCAGAACCTTTGAAAATCCCAGAAGCGCAAATTTTGAAATGGCATAAGATCCGCCGTTGGGATATGCCTTGATACTGGCAATTGAGCACATGGTAAAGATATGGCCGCTCCTGGCTTTCTTCATTTCTGCCGCCAGGCCATGCGTGGTGTAATAGGCGCTATATAGATTTGACTCCACCATGCTCTCGAGAACTCCTTCTGGCTCGGTTGTGATGTCTCCTGGGGTAAAAAAGCCGGCATTATTTACTAACACATCTACATGACGCTCGAGCTTCAAAACAAAGGAGGTAAATTCCTTTACCTGGCTGCGAACGGATAAGTCCGCAGCGAACACATGAACCTTGACGGGGTAGGCTGCAGTCAAGGCAATACGCAGCGCTTCAAGATCGGTCTTCTTACGTGAGCAGGTGACGATATCAAAGCCCGAGGAGGCAAATTTCTCAATAATTGCCCTCCCAATGCCCTTGGTTCCCCCGGTAACCACCGCCAGTTTACTCATGGAATTATTTATCTTTAGGGCAAGTTAAATCATTTCATGAAGGGTTTTGGGCAGTATATTCTTTTTTTGGGCACGATGGTTGTCCGCATGGAGTCCTTTAAAACCTACTATAAACTGATCCTTGACGAGTGCATCCAAATAGGGGTTAAGTCAGTTGCCCTGGTAGCGTTAGTGGCCTCTTTTATGGGGGCTGTAACGACCGTTCAAACGGCCTACAACATGGTGAGTCCGTTAATCCCCAGGTATGTTATCTCGCAGGTAGTTCGGGAAATGACCATATTGGAATTGGCACCAACCATCATTGCAGTCATCTACGCGGGAAAGGTTGGTTCCAGCATGGCCGGCGGCTTAGGTACCATGCGTATCACGGAGCAAATTGACGCACTGGAAGTTATGGGGATTAACTCTGCCTCCTATCTTGTTTTCCCCAAAATCGTCGCTTCGCTGCTTATGTACCCGCTCCTCGTCATCATCGCTGGCGTAAGCTCTATGGTTGCGGGTTATCTGGTGGGGGGCGCCACCGGCATTATCACTCCAGCGGATTATGTGTATGGAATCCGTTTCTATTTTGACGATTACTCGATCACATTTGCGATGATCAAATCTGTGGTGTTCGCCTTCCTGATCTCGTCAATCTCCTCTTTCAAAGGATATTATACCCAGGGAGGAGCCCTTGAAGTAGGGATCGCGACAACGGCAGCAGTTACAACCAGCGTTATCGCTGTACTTTCTGCAGACTACCTGCTTGCTCAATTGCTTTACGTTCGCTAGCCATGCTCAAAGTCAAAAACATCAACAAATCATTCGGTGGGCGGCCCGTGATTCAGAACATTTCCGGAGAATTTGACAAAGGAAAAACCAATCTCATCATCGGATCAAGCGGAACGGGCAAGAGCGTGCTGCTGAAGTGCATCGTGGGCCTGATCAGTCCAGATGAAGGAAACGTGTTTTACGATCTACGCAATTTTACTGATGCGGATAAGGAGATGAAAGCTGAAATTCGTCGTGAAATTGGCATGCTCTTTCAGGGCGGTGCGCTATTCGACTCCAAAAATGTGGAGAGCAATGTGATGTTTCCCCTGGAAATTCTAACCAAGATGCCTACTGACGAAAAACTTGATCGTGTTAATTTTTGCCTTAAGCGGGTCGGTCTCGAAAATGTCAATAAGAAAATGCCTTCTGAAATATCTGGTGGGATGAAAAAGCGGGTGGGCATCGCACGGGCGATAGTCAACAATCCAAACTACCTTTTCTGTGATGAGCCAAACTCCGGGCTTGATCCACAGACTTCGATGGTGATTGATGACTTGATCGGAGAAATCACACATGAATTTGATATCACAACCATTGTCGTAACGCACGACATGAATTCAGTGATGGGCATTGGCGAAAAAATAATGTTCCTATATAAAGGAAATAATCTTTGGGAGGGATCCAACAAGGATATTACACATTCCGGTGTGTCGGAGCTAAGCGATTTCGTATTCTCGAACAAGGTCATGCGAGGGCTCCGAGGCGACTCCTAATGAGCTCGCCTTTTAGGAAATTAGCGGTAGTTCAATAATAAATGTTGTGCCCTGATTTTCGATTGATTCAAACCGGATGTGGCCGCCAGCCTGCATGACAATTTGCCTGGCCATAGCCAAGCCTAACCCGGAGCCTGCCTCCTTTGTGGTAAATTGGGGTTGAAAAATTCGCTCCCGGAGCTCCGCCGGAATGCCGCGTCCATTATCGGCAATGGCCACCTGAACTAGTTCTCCAATCTTACTCACTGTAATTCGAACGTTGACGTCTCTATCAAGCGGCTTTGCTTGAATCGCATTAATCAGAATATTTGACAACGCCCTGCTAAATGATGTAGGGTCTACAGAAACCCAAAACGGGCTTGCCGTGGGTTCAAGCACGACCTCAGCACCTTCTCCTGTATTGAACAAGTTTGCCGTTTCGGAAAGCAGACTGGCTAGATCCAAACGTTGCGGGTTCGGCGCTGGCATTCGGGCAAACGTACTGAACGACGAGGCAATGGCATTGAGTATTTCCACTTGCTTCAAGAGGACATCTACGGATTTCTGTGTTCGTTCCAGAACAAAGTCTCCTGTCCGAAGGCCTTGATCCATCTGCTGGAGCGTGAGCTTCATGGGTGTCAGTGGATTCTTGATTTCATGGGCTACCTGCTTGGCCATCTCCCTCCAGGCCGCTTCCTTCTCACTCCGGGCAAGGGCACCCTTACTGTCCTCGAGGTTTTGCACCATACGGTTATATTCGGCGACGAGGATACCGATTTCATCTGAGGTATTCCAGGCCAAGGGTTTATTCTCTCCATTGAACGTTGTTTGACGCAGCTTCTTGGTAATAAAGCGAATTGGGTACGTCAAGTTTCCAGCCGCCAGGAAGGACAACAGGGAAAACACCAGGAAGACAATCACAAATACGATCAAGATATTGGATAGTATTAAAATTTGCGCCTTCTGCAGATAAGCTGCTGACTCAAAAAATGGGAGACTGACTATTGCCTCCATCCTTCCCGACTGCGGGGACAACACCGCAGCATAAGCGCACCGGTATTGAAGCGTTCCGATCTGCTCCTCGGTGACAGCTTGTCGCTCGCCCTGAAGCGCAATTCGTCGGAGCGCTTCACGGTTCATTCGGGTAGAAAGAAGTTGGTTTTCAAATAACGCTGGCTGAGAGGTGGCTAGCAATTTGCCATTCGGGGAATACACGGAGATGTCGGTTTTGGAGTAGGCGGCATTCTCAACAATCCACGACTCCAGCTTCGCTGGTTCCAAGATGGAATCTGGGCTGAACAGTGTCGCAATGCGATGACTTGTGCTTATCGACCGGGCAAGGAACTCGTGGGTAGTTGCTTCCTCGCTGGAGCGTCCCATGAGCGTAAGAATTGTCACGCTTACCGCCACCATGGGCAAGGCAAAGGCAAGAAACATGAACAATTGAATCCTTGCTGTGTAGGCAAATTGCCCTCTTGAAAATAGTGCAACACTGCCGAAAACGCCCTGGACGATCAGCAGAACCGCCAAGCCAAGCACGAACCAAAAACTGACATTCGTAACAAACGCTGACACGGAATACACGGGTGCAGTGACAATCGCAGCGGAGCCATCCGCCTCATCAATTCCAACATGAAAATTGGACTGGACTTCAAGACCTTCCCGATAAAGTGAGGGCTCATCCAGGTTACTCCGCTGAAAATCCCGTTCATAATTGAATATCCCAAAACTATTTACCAGGCGGCTTCCGCTGAAAATGGCATAGCTAAAATCCTTGTTTCTATAGATTTGATTGAACCGATTATCAACCAATAATTCTGGAAATACATTTTCTGGCACTACGCGCTTCAATGCGAGGCGAAGCTCAACGAACCCTACATGCCGTTGATAAAAAATGGGTATGGAGACATGATACCGCCTTACGGCATCTCCTGCGGATGCTCCTGAATACGTGATTCCCCGATAGCCTGTCGGCAAGAATGACTGTTCAGCCGACCCTTTCTCAACTCCAGTTTCTTTGGTGGTGTCCGTGAAGTTTCTTGTTACGACTTCCAGCTCATACCTGTCAAAATAGCTGTTCACATGGACCCGCTTTACTTTGTCGACCACCGCAGTTTTTGTAAAAAATGGGCTTGCCATCCTCGTCTTTATGAACTGATCCTGCTGAATTCGTTCACGGGCCTGGTTTAGTAAATATTCGCCAAGCACATCGCGCTCAGCTAAGAAATTTTTTGCATACCGAAACTGATCTTGAGCCTGGCGCTCTTCATGAAACATGCGGACAGCGAGTGAGTGATGAATGCTGTACACAGTCAGCGAAAATATCAGGTAGATGAAAATTCGAAACGAAAACTTGAATTCCAGTCTGTCAAAGTTCAATATTCGCAGAATGAGGAAAAACGCGAGGCCCGTAGTCAACGAGATCCGGTTATCATTTCCAGAAAGTGTGTATTGGGCTACGAAGAAGGCGGCCGCCACCAACAATGCACCTGCAAAGGCAAGTAGCCCACCATGCAGCAGGTGTCGGGCAAAAACTACCAACACATGAATGAACAGGAAGCCACTGATTGTCCCCATCAGGATAGACAAGAACGCCGTGATTCGCACCCAATTCAACGTCAAGGATTCCGTGATATCGAGCGTTTGTGTTGAATTGTGATAAACGACCTCGATAAAGTTGAAGGAGAACAAAAGGGAAAAGAACGCGAGCAGAAGACACATTATGCCGGCCGCAAAACGCACGTATCTACCCTGCTGCAGCAGCCACCGGACTACCCGAATGTTCCTGAAATTCCGGAACAAGTACAAGACAACAATAAAGACGCAGAATCCATTAAGAAACAAATCGCCCATTGATGCATTCAGGGGGGACGAGGCAAATATCTTAGGGTCAAAAATATCAGTTCGGACAAAGAGGGCGGGCAGGCCGCTACTCACCATTCCTGATCGAATGCCATATACGGATGCGAAGGCAACCAAAATAGAAACATCCAGGCCGAGTCTTGATTCAATATCCTGGCAAAGTCTATAGAGGGCAGCCAGCAACAGCACCAGGCCAAAGAGAAAGGCTGAAAATGACCAAATACTATCGCGGAGTTCAACTCCTGCGCGTTGCATCCGAAAGGCTAAATTGGCCCCAATGCGTACAGGGTCTCCTGCCGTCCCAAATGGGCTTACTAAGTCTGCTTCCTTTACGGGGAATATAGCCTCATTCAACTGGGGCGAAAGAAAGCTGTTGGTAATCGGATATCGATCCTTTAGTGAAAGGATATTGACTAGGGTCCCATTTCCGGAGGGCCACTTCTTCACCAGAAAATCTCCTCTCTGGTTCGATACAAAAGCGACCGTATCGCTTCCTGACCATGCAGAGGCGTCAGGGGCATATTGATTTCTATTCCAGGCTACGATCACTGATTTGTCCGCGTAGACGAAGAAATGTGAGGCATTATCCCAGGCTGTCGTAATTACACGTGCAGAATCTCTTAAGATCCAGGCAGCCTCCTGATCAATCGAACTGTACTCAGAGAGCAGATTGGCTTCAATCTGCGAATGCAGTTTACCGGGGTATCGCTCGCTGTGATAACTGCGCACAATAAATCCTCCGGCCAATGCGACCGAGGCCAGGATCACCAGGACAATTGTTTGTCTGCGCATAGGTATCAACCTGGACGAAGATACCAAAACTGTCTTTAGGAATTGCGATTGGAATCGTATTGCAGGTTTCCAAACCAATAGAGCCAAAGCGTTCGGGACATCCGGAACGAGAAGGGCATTGCTCCGATGGCAACCACACTAACCAAGGCCAGGTACACCCATTCAGGCAAGACCCCGAAATAGTAAAGGGATACTCCGATAAAGGTGACCAGGACAACATTGAAGGCGTAGGTTATGAACATGGAGCCAAAGTAAAAGCCGGGTTCAGGTTCAAAGCCGGCACCGCACACAGGACACTGGGCATGCATTTTTGCAAAGTTCTTCACCTCTGACAACGGGTATTTAAAAATAGACCCCTCCCTGCAGGCCGGGCACTTAGAAGAAAGCAGAGCGCTTCGGTAGCTCGTTGTGTTCATAGGATTTGCTGGTGCGATACCATACGTAAGCTACAACCGCTACCGCCAAATACGGAGCGAAGAAAAGATAGAGTATCCCCTGGTTGATGCCTGCGGCAATACCAATGTTCCCGTTGCTCACATTATTCTCTAGTGTGGCGCGGCACATGGCGCATTGCGCTAAGCCAGCAGGAAGGATCCATATCATGAATAAAAACAGAAGCAGAATGCGTTTCACAGGTAATAGGGACTTATTAATACATAGACCAGTACACCAGTAACAGCCACATACAACCAAACAGGAAACGTAAATCTAGCCAAACGGCGATGCCGGTCAAAGTTGCCGGCCAAAGCACGTGAAAAGGTAAATAGGATCATAGGAACAACCGCAACAGAACAAACGATGTGTGATATCAAAATAGCAAAATACACTGCCCGCATGAAGCCGTGACCGCCGTAGACCGTAGGTTCACTGGTCATATGATAAAGTACATACATGACAAGAAAAACAGCCGAAAGCAGAATGCAAAAGCGGTTTATGGTTTCATGGATAAAACGGCGCTTATTTTTTATAGCCCAATAGGAAACAAGCAATAGGATTGCGGTAAGACCGTTTATTGTTGCGTAAATGGATGGCAAATAGGAAAAGTCGTATCCCTTAATCTGTACTTTAAATAGAATCACAATAACCACAGGGATGGACACCGATAAAACGATAATCAACTTTTGATAGGGCTCCTTTTTCACTGTCATTTCTAGCTAGTATTGCACGAGAATTTTCAGCTCCACCCGTAATCGGTCAATTTCTTCCCGGGAACCAAGGTCGTAGTATCCCCGAATTCTTCCCAGGCTGTCAAACAATACCGTCTGCCATGGGCTTTCCATCTTAAACGTACACCTTCTCCACCGGAGTCGGATAAGACTATCCGGGCTGAGTGCAGTATCGTCAATAAAGGTCACCTTGCTGCTACCAATTTCGTTCAGGATCGGCTCGGCTATTTCCATTTTGGTTATCGAAGGTGAGGCAAAAACAAGAACGTTCGCCTTAGTATGCGTACCGTTGAGATGCTGCCACACTGAATCTGGCAAACGGTAGGGCCCTGGTTCCGGGTTTGGACATTCTCCCGGATAATTTTTTAGCCCTTCCTCGTTGTAGATCGGTATATCAAATTGGTTCGATCCCGCATACTTGAGAAATACGAATACAAGGCCCGGAAGCAGAAGTGCGAGAAATAGATAGGTTGTTTTTTTCAAGGCTACATGGGTAACATAAAAGAAGGCTAAAGTTTATCCAACCTTAGCCTTCTCGGGTTCGTCAGCTGGCGTTCTCAAAGCGGAACTATCTGGCTGCCTTCGTAGACAAACGTCACGAGCATCCAGACGACAAAAATCATGGGAATCAAAACGCCCCAAAAGAGCACCTTTACTTCATACTTGAGGTGCATGAATTCACCTACGATATATCCGGCCTTCACGATGGTCAAGAATACAAAAAGCGAAGTCTTTGCGGGCCCATGCGGCAACGTGAAGGCAATAATAAACTCTATTACAGTAACTAGAAGAAGAATAAAGGCAACCTTCCACAGTTTCTTAATTTTTGCCTGATCCGGAGGGAGTACGATGATCTGAGGTTCTTTATGTGCCATGGTCAGCGAATTAATTTATACAAGGTAAAAGAATGTGAATACGAATACCCACACGAGATCGACAAAGTGCCAGTACAGGCCAACCTTTTCAACCATTTCATAGTGTCCACGGCGATCATAGACACCCGTAACCGCATTATAGAATATCAAGAAATTAAAAAGTACTCCGGTAAAGACGTGGAACCCGTGAAATCCGGTAATGAAGAAAAAGAAGTCAGCAAATGCAGGTGGTCCATATTGATTTACTTGTAAGTTGGCTCCAAAGACTTTTACCTCTTCCCAATTGCCAAGCTTTGCGCTAAAGACCTTCATCAGTGTCGGTGTTTCGCTTCCAATAATGAAGTGGGTCCATTCCCATGCCTGACAGCTCAAAAAAGTAATTCCTCCAACTAAAGTCCAAAGCATCCATTTTTCAACAGCGGCACGGTCCATCCGATGGCCTGCTTCAACTGCTAGCACCATGGTCACCGAGCTCATGATCAAAACGAAGGTCATAAAACCCACAAAGACAAGAGGCAGCTGTATGCCATGCAGAAAAGGAACAGCTTCGAATACTTTCTCAGGAATCGGCCAGTGCGTGGTGGCAAACTGGAAGGCTTCTGCTGCCCCTTCAAAAGCCGGATTTGCAGACCGGACCAAACCGTAAGTGATCAGCAGGCCGGAGAACGTAAAGGCATCCGACATCAGGAAGAACCACATCATGAGCTTGCCGTAGCTCATGCCCATAGGGGATGCGCCTCCATCCCATACGCTTTTATCGTGAGTGACTGCCGCGGTCGAATGATCCATAGAACGCTGTTTTCAGGTTTTTAATCAGACGCTAATCTACTACTGAATCGAGAAATATCAATCCCGTTTTTATCGATTTATCAACAGAAATATGAACAAATAGACCCATAGAACCCCCAGAAAATGCCAGTAAGTGGTACACATCTCCATCTGGGCCATGTTTTTGGAGTGGATCCTTTCCTTGACTGCGGAATTGAGGACGATCAATAGAAATATCACCGCACTGATAATGTGAA
>JANNAZ010000147.1:0-13859 GCA_031384895.1 Cyclobacteriaceae bacterium
CCCCTGTTTCATGAATCGCCTCCTCATCGCTCTTCTTCTTTTGACCGCCCTCGGCTGCACCCAACCCGAATCCCAAATCCAAACCGGCATCTGGCGCGGGGCGATCACCATACAGGGACGGGAGTTGCCGTTCAATTTCGACATCGAACAAGCGTCCGGTTCGTATATCGCGCACATCCACAATGCAGAGGAAAGAATTCTCTTGGATGACATAACGGTCAAAGGAGATTCTATCCTCATGACGCTCCATACGTTTGATGCAACGTTCAAGGCAAGGGTAAAGGGGGATAGCCTCGTCGGCAGGTTTGTCATCAACTACGCGGCGGGGTATAGCCTGCCATTCGCTGCGGCGCACGGACAATCCTATCGCTTCGCTGTCAGCGATACGCTTGCGAAGGTCACCGACTTCTCAGGGAAGTATGACGTTCAGTTCTTTAATGAGAACAACACCCCGCGGGCCATGGGTGTGATCAAACAAAAAGGCAACCGGGCCACGGCCACGTTCCTGACGGCTACCGGCGACTTGCGATACATCGAGGGAAATGTAGTGAACGACACCTTGTGGCTGAGCGCCTTCGACGGCAATCACATTTTTATTTTTAACGCGACCAAGTCCGGAGACAGCACCATCGTGGGCAGGCAATGGCTTGGCCGTGCGCGCAACCGAAAGTGGGACGGCAAACTCAACCCCAATGCCCGACCCCCTGAATCGGAGTCGCTCACGTATCTGAAACCAGGCTATGAAAAAATTGATTTTTCCTTTCCGAATGTGGACAGCGCAGTCATCCGCTCGGACGATGCGCGTTATAAGAATAAGGTGGTCATTCTGCAGATTCTCGGCAGCTGGTGCCCGAATTGCCTGGATGAAACGAAGTTCCTGGTTGACTGGTACAAGGAGAATCATGACCGGGGCGTGGAGATCATCGGCCTGGCCTATGAACAAAAGGAAGAGTTTGGATATGCCAGCAAGCGGGTGAGGAAGATGAAAGAGAAATTGGGAATATCCTATGAGGTCCTCGTGGCGGGCAGCAGTGACAACGCCAAGGCCGCGGCCACACTACCGGCGCTGAATCAGGTCATTGCGTTTCCCACCACGATTTTTGTTGGTAAGGATGGCAAGGTCAAACACATTCATACGGGATTTGCGGGACCGGGAACAGGGGAATATTATGAGGAGATGAAGGAGCGGTTTAATCAGACGGTGAATGAATTGCTCACAGATAAGTAGAGAAAAAATAACCGCTGAGACCGCGGAGGTCACGAAGCGTTCGCAAAGGTTTTTTTTCTTTGCGCCCTCTGCGGTTAAATGCACTTTATTCCGTTGGTAGCAACAACAACATATTCCCTTTCTTCCCATTCACATAAAACTGCATCTTCGAATACCCATCCCTTCGCTCAATGGCGAAGAGGCGGGCGGGTCGGGTGACGGATTTTTGCTGTTCGCCATACTGGATGGTGACGTAGACGTCGATGGATTCGGGCCCGATCTCCACTTTATCCATTGTGATGGTTGTCAGGGCCGTAGTCGGCTTGCAGGCCAAGCCAACAACATAATTGATCAGAAAGTCCGGGTTGGCATCTGCGGCTGTTGAGGCAAATATTCCTTTCATTCCCTCGGTACTGGAGAAAATGTAGTAATTGACGGAATCGTCGAGGGCTAATTTATTGACCGGCGCAAAGCCGTCGAGGGGACTGAAGGCGAGTGATGGATTCGCAGGCGTTGTGACCTCCACGGTGTCGACAACATCGGAATCGGCAGCGGTTGGACTCTCCGTGGTTTCGGTTTTCTTCGTTGAGCAGTTTGTCAGGCTGATCGCGAGGAGTAGGAGGCAGACCGTATTTTTCATTTGCGTTATTGTTTTCTTTTTGTTTTTCTGCCCGTGGTGAGCTTGGTGCGCGTCTCCCGCACAGCGATTTTTGGGAGTGTTTCTTCATTCAAATCTACATACTTTTTGACTTCCGCTGCATGAAACCCGATGCCGCAGCGCAAGACCCAGGAAATGGCTTTCGTGATGATCACCTCCTTTTCGCCTTTTAGCCGGTCCATGATCCGGAAAGCTTCTTTCATGAGCCGTGGGTCATATGCTTTTCGAATAGGTGTGCAGAATAGCACCAGGGAAGCTCTACGCTTGTTGATGTTTGGGCTCCGGGATAAGGCAGTCAGAATCTTTTTCCAAGCTGTCCATTGTCTGGGTATTTCAACTGCGGCATAGTTTCCTGTGCACAGGGTATCAATTTCCGCCCACCCGATGAGGTGATCCAGCCACTTAATGAAGATATTGGGATCGAAAGACTGATACGTTGATTTTGCTCCATTCAAAATGAGCCCGGCCAGCAGCTTTTCTGTACATGATTTTCCACGGATCAGACTCGTTAGCGTTGCTGTAAATTCCGTGAGACCCCGGTCTTCTCCGGAACGCAGCCAGGCCTTGGCGATGGCCCGCATGGAGGGAACATTGATCGGATACCTCGGATGGGTGGTGCCCACATAGGCATCGGAGGCGGTATGCTTGGTGGATTTCCCTGAGCGCTCCTTGATCTGGGCTAGAATTATTTTGTGCTGTGGATGCATATCAGATGATTGTGCTATTTTGCGGGAAGTGGGATTTAACGCATTTCCCGCTGATTAAAATACGTAGATTTTTGCAGATATATTTATCCGCTTTGATAAGTCCGTTTTTTGATCTGCGATATCTGCGGAAACTGTATTTAACCCAGTGATAAACTACACCCATCAATCAAAGGAAATACTTAACATCATGATAAAGGAAAAACAAGTTCACATTCTCATCGGATGCGCGGATGCGCGCGACCTCAGTCAGGTACAATTGGATGCCGTACGGATCATTAGCGGCGAATATCGAAACAAGGGGATAGAGATCGAGTACCACGTGGTGCGTGCCGCCGGATCTTTTGTCACCCCCGATGTGGTGATGGACATCAAACGGACCATCGAGCAGGCCGAGCGAAACCTGGTAGGCCGCATGCCGATCAGGTATTACGTGCATATTCAGACGCACGCTCACCTTACCGAAGATTCAAAGGATGACTACATCAGTCATGTGCATGATCTTCATATTGTTCCCGGATCCCCGCTGAATTGCGGTATGCTGCACGCGTCCACCGTCGGTGTTGAAATTGAGCAGATGATTGTTGAAGAGAGCCCGGTGGTGGATATCGATGGAGTAAAAGTGAAGATCAATAATGATACGAAGATCAAAATGATGCTCCGGGATCACTATGCCTATGACGGCTACTTGGCCGGCGACTGGATTTTCAGCATTGACCTCTTGCGTACCCATCCACGCCACCAGCGCACCCTGCTTGAGAAAGCCATGGAGGGTGACTCCGAGCTTAAAGTTCTCGATATTGCCATTACTTGCGGCATCCAGGACTATTCCCTCCATGCCCTCATTCGTGTAGATGACGGCGACCCCGCTGTTCCTTTCTGGGATGAAGCGCAGCAGTATGTTCGCGAGCACTCGGTAAATGAGCGAACCAAGCAGGATTTGTTAATCAATCAATCGCAGAAGCAGAAACCCCTAGCGGGCCTGTTGTGCATGACGGACCCGCGCCAGTCCTCAAGAAACCATGCGGCAGAATTTTATTTGAAGATGAAGGGTATTCAAAGTACAGGACAGTATATGCCCAATACCGTATTCAATATGACCGGCAGTTCCTTTGACATTCCCAACACACCATTCGGGCCGTATGTCATAGCCGGATTCTTTTATGCGGTGAAGCACCTGGGCCTCACCGATCAGATGGTGATGGGGTATGACCAGGCGCAGACTAACCGCATATTGGACAAGATCAAGAATGATCCGATTATGAATATGATCGTGAATAAGTTCAAGGTGAATCTTATTGCGGTGAATCATGTGGATGTGTATCATGATTGAGAGGAAATATTAACCGCAGAGACGCGAAGAAGAGGAATGCAACCTCATTTTAAGACTCATTATTTTCATTATCTCTCGATTTGGCCGGTTTCCATTTTATCACTTGAAGAAGAGATCATGCAAGTATCTCCCTGGTACGAGCGTAAAACCTCCGGCAATAATGATCGCTCCGAAGTATAAGGTGATCATTTTTTTCTTATGCGTCTTTACATCTCCTCTCTTGATGGCCTGGTAAGCTGTGGGTACGGAGTAGAGGGTGAGGATGCTAAAGCCGTGGATCCAGCCGAAGTGATTAAAAAGTCTTGGACCTACATGAGCCTGCATGAACAGGGTTACGGTGGCAGTAAACAACATGAGGTCGGTGTAGTTCATGCTTGGGGGAATTGTTTCAGTGACGAAATCTACCAAAAAGAGCCTTCAGCTTTCCGGGGGAAGCATCAGAAGTTGCACTTTTGAACACACCTCTTTTAGCTATATTTGCAATCCAATAAAGGAAAAATTCGCGATGAGCGGCTGTTTCCGTTGGTATTTGGCTCCGTATTTCAATGGATAGAATTTCAGATTCCGATTCTGAAGATGTAGGTTCGATTCCTACCGGGGCCACTGTAAAGCAAACCCTGAAGCATTTAGCTTTCAGGGTTTTGTTTTAGATAGGATTTGCTTCAGGGTTGCTTTACCGTTCTGAAGCGACCGACCTTGTAGGTCTGGTTTTGTATTACCATCCTGAAGCGACCGACGCAGGGGGTCTGCTTCAGGGAGGAAGTCAGGAAAACCTAGTTCCCTTTCATTGTATCCATTCTTAAGATGAGGGCATGGTGCGGGGCACCTTCAGGGGTTAGGGAGTACGGCGGTTGGAATGTGATTTGGTGATTTGCCTTGTCCGCTGAAACGTTTTGCGAAAGCGGGAAGATGCAGGTCCCGAGCCAAGGGATCAATCTACGCGGTATCAGAGAAAATGATTGGTTCGTACCACTTGCACGGGATGGTAAAAGGCAATGAGTGCGTACCGATCGAAGTATTTCTCCTCCAGATGCTTTAGTATTTTCTTGCAGCTGTCTTCGGATACGACCGTTTCGATCTTTATATTCTCTCCTTCCCACTGATTATCGCGAACTCCGGATAAACCTTTTCCCGAAACGTTTGAGGAGGTGTATCCCTTGGCCCCCAACTGTTGAATTTCTTTTTCAATGGTCACCGAAAGGGCTTCTTCCGCAATGATGGTAAGTAAGTTTAAGGTATTCATGGTGCGTGGAAATTAATGGGTCAAAAATAGTTTAGCCATTTCATGATACAAGGGCAGCCCGATCATGATGTTAAAGGGGAAGGTGATGGCCAGGGCTGCCGTGAGGTAGTAGGAAGGATTCGCTTCCGGGAGGGCAACACGGCAAGCAGCGGGCGCTGCGATGTAGGATGCGCTGGCAGCCAAAACGCCAAGGATAGTGGCTCCTCCCAGACTTAACCCGGTCAGATACCCAAGATAGATACCTATCGTGGCATGAAGGATTGGAAAGATGATTCCAAAGCCGATGAGGAAAATGCCACCCTTCTTGAAGTCAGACAGTTTCCTTCCAGCCACCAGGCCAGCCTCCAGCAGGAACAATGTAAGCACACCTTTGAATGGGACATCGAAGAGAGGAGAAACCTGCTCCCAGCCGCTCTTGCCAGCCAGGAAACCGATCACAAGAAAGCCAAGCAACAAAAGACTGCTCTTGCCTGCGAATAATTCCCGCGCCACTTCTTTGAGCGGAACTTGATCGCTCCCGCTGGTTGGTGCGTTGATGCGTGCCAGTGAAACACCAATCAGGATGGCGGGTATCTCCATCATGGCCAACATGCTGGGCATAAATCCTTCGAATGGGATATTCAAGTTTTCATGAAAAGCCAATGCCGCACTAAAGGTTACGGCCGAGACCGAGCCGTAATGCGCAGCGAGTGCAGCGGAATTGTAAACATCAAACCTTCCGGCTTTCCGCATGAGCCAATAGGTCCAGAGCGGTATGGCGCAGCAAAGACCAATTGCTACCAGGGCGGGTTCGAAGACCTCGGAGAAAGAGGCGAGCGAAAGTTTATACCCTCCCTTCATGCCAATGGCAATGAGCAGGTAGATCGTGAGCGATTGATACAGGGAATCAGGAAACTTCAGGTCGCTCTTGATTCGGGCGGCAATGATTCCCAGCAAAAAGGCCAGGACCATGGGGGATAGAATACTGGTTAGCATGAAATCGATCAGTTGGGTTTATTCGAAGAATTCAATTTTCCCGGAGTTGAGATCGTACAGGGCGCCGATGATCTTGATCGACCCTTCGCGTACCCGCTTTGCAAGCACGGGCTCCAGACCCCTGAGTTGTTCTACCTGCATGAATACATTCTCCCGAATGGCCGCATCCAGCAAGGATTCCGTTTCTTTTCTTCTCGCCCTTTCTACAGCGGGTTTGATTGCATTGATGAGCGTTATGATATGGCCTGGCACTTCAGGCAACGTCACGGCCGCATTCACCGCACCGCATTTCGTATGACCGAGGACAACAATCAACTTTGCGCCCAAAAACTCCTCGGCAAACTCGATGCTGCCCCAGGATGCATACGTGGATACCTGGCCTGCTGTGCGAACGATAAACAAGTCCCCCAGTCCCTGATCGAAAATGATTTCATTCGGGACCCTTGAATCAGAACAACCAACAAGCGTTGCAAAGGGATATTGGCCTTCTGCTACTTCTTTGATGCGCAAGTTATCTTGGCGTGGCTTCGCCGTTTTGCCACTGACGAACCGCTGATTTCCTTCTTGCAATCGAACAAGGGCCTCTTCAGGGGAAATCCTGAGTTGGGCGAAACTGGTTGCGTGGCCGGCGACAAGAAGGGCCAGGATGGTCAGCTTGATTATCTGACCGAATCGTCCGGCGTGATGGACCGGTTGAATTTGTTTTGGTTGGGGCATGGGTTTTTGTTTTGGCGGTGCAAAACTGGAGACTCCTATCCATAGTTTTTTATTTATATTTATAATGCAATCCATAAGCATTGCTTATGGATAAGCCACCCGAAAAGAAAAGGTTACCGGGCAGAATCCATTATGGAACCCATGAAATGGGGCCACATGCCTTAATTATTTCATGAAGTCCCAACCATACCAGTTCAGCTCCAGTACGACTCCGTTGTTCGATTGTTTATTGGGGACTGCGAGGAGTGCCCCGAGAAAAAGCTGTACCCGGTCGCCGAACGTATAGCCCCCGCCGATAACAGTTTGTGATTTCTTGTGGCTGCCTGAAATGAAGTCCCCCATCAAGAGCAACTTCCTGGTCAACTTGTACTCATAGCCAACCACAAATCCGACCTGTGCAGGTGATCCTCCAGCGTATACGTCATTGGTGTGGTAGAGCCCTGCCATGAAGTGTGCCTTCTCATCAGGGCCCCACTTGAAGATGCCATAATTGAAATAGGCTAGTTTCATGTTCATGGGGTCATTGGTTAGGTTCGTTCCAATTTGGGTTCCCGCGTTAAATTGTAAATGAGGCGTCAGCTCCCATTGCTTCTGGAGGGTGGCCATAATTAGTGGATATAACGGCTTGCGGTTGGTGCTATCGTTGTAGGTAAAGGTTTCGCTTATGCCGAATTGCACGGGCAAATCCAGAAGATTCACCCCAGTGTCCCATCCGTTACCCAGGCCATACACGATATGTGATTTTGATTCGAGTTTATTGATTTTGTATAAATTGAACTGATGCTGATAGAATATCTTACCCTGCGGGGTAATGTCTCCGGAAGGTATGTTGAAAAGATTTTGTTGGGCACTGGCTTGATTAAAAAGCATGAGCAGGGCCGCTAAAATGCAGTAATTTCTCACGGTTCAGAACTTAATAAGTGGATTCAGGGCCCGCGTTTCGTCCGTTTTGTCTTCCCAGATTGAATCAAGTCCCATATGTTCTGTCGCTATGGTCAGGGGATTCACCTTTCAAAAGCGTGTTTGGCGAGGTAGAGGTCAGCGGCTTTGCACAGAGATTGTCTTGCTATAGACACAATGGGATGGTCTTGATAGAATCAGCATCCCCAAAACTTTTCCGCTGGAATCAAATATCATCCAGAAAACAATCCGGCAGTTTTGGAGATGCCTTTCTACCCTAGTTTTCCTTTGTGTTGATCAGCAAAGGGGCATTCCCATCCGTAACGATCACTTTGGCATTGGTAGACTTTGCCAACTCACGGAATGCTTCAATGGATTGCCATTCGATGATGGATTTTGTCAGGCCCTCTGCAATGAGCTTTTGTGAATCCCGGATTCCCTGTGCTTCAATTATTTTTCGTTGTGCTTCTCTTCTCTCCCGATCCAGCAAGAACTCCATGCGCTGAGCGCCTTGCTCGGCCTCAAGTTTTTCCTCGACGGCACGCGCCAGGCCTGCCGGAAGAGCAATATTTTTAAGTAGCACAGCCTCCATTTCAAATCCGCGGGGAGAAAGTATTCGGGCCATCTGCTCGGTGACTTCCTTTTCGATTGCTGCGCGCTGTGCGGAGTGCATGTCTTTGGCAAAGAAACGCGAACAAACATCGGCAGCAGAGGATCGGAAGACGCTGCTGATTACATTCGTTTCATTTCCTACGCCAATGTTCTCTATTATGGATGGCGCCTTTTCGGGTAATATTCGATAGAGAATGGAAATAACAGCAGTAACATTAAGACCTTCTTTGGAGGGAAGGTTCGCGCTAATCTCCATATTCATCGTGCGGACCGGCATCTTGATAATGCGTGTCACAAAGGGGTTGTAGCCGACCGGACCAGGTTGAAGTATTTTCTGATCCAATTTTCCAAGTCGGCGCTTCATCCCAATCTCGCCCTGGCGAATCACAGCGCAGTCCATAAGGACAAGACCCAAAAAAGCAAATAGAAATAGTTTATCGTTTTCATATCGTGTCGTCTTTTTGTAGTTAAGGGAATCAAAACTTAATTCTTACGGTAGGCTCCAGCGCATCCCTATACCTATCCAACAGAATATGTGGCATGTTGTTGTTTGAGAGGTCAATCAGTTTTATCTTCTTCATTTGGAATACCTCTTTTGGGATTTGTTGTATCTCATTATTATTGAGATAGAGGTATTCCAAAGAGCGGAGTGAATTGATTTCTGAGGGAATCTGCTTAAAGTGATCTCCTTCAAGGTGCAACTCTCTCAGTTTAGGTAAACGACTCAGGATGGGCAGATTTTTGACCAGATCGAATTCCTTGTCATTGTCCACGTAGAGTATTTCGAGGTTTTGCATTTGCGAAAACTCGGGGGGCAAGACGTCAATGATATTGCCGGATAGCTCCAGGTACTGCAGACTTTTCAGTTTCCCGATTGACGCTGGCAACTGACTTATGCTGTCCCCGCTAATGTCCAATACATGCAACATGGGCAGTTCGATGAGTATGCTTAAATCCTCGTCCAGGTTAGGGGCGCCGTTATAGTCCAAATAGAGATTGCGAAGACTCTTGATCTTGGAAAATCCCTTGGGTAGGGCTGAGATATGGTTTCCTGAGAGATCGAGGTAGAAGAGATTTCGCAATTTACCGATCTCGTCGGGTAGCGCGCTTATATTATTGTTGCTTATATCAAGGTATTTCAAGTTTCTGAACTCCAGAATCTCTAAGGGAAACTGTTCTAAATGTGCGCCACGCAGCGTTAGCCATTCAACGCTGTCAGGGTACTGATGGGCTTCAGCTAAATTGTCATAGTTCCTGGCTTTGTTCTGTGCATGAACAAATGAGACGCTAACTATGAGTAGGAAAATATTTATGATGGTTTTCATATCGGAGTTGTTATCAATAGGTTAAAGAGATGATATGGACTCATTTCGAATCCATTGTTTTAGTTCATTTGCTTCGTTCTGTGTGAGCCATCTTAATGACTTTCGGTACTCTTTGAAGAAAAGTGGTCTGTTGAAGAAAACTGCCCTCAAGACTAGCTTGCAATAGAGCAGCATGGTTGTCTTTGTTTTCATAATCGTATGGACTTGAAGATTTTGTCAAGAGATAGAGATGCACCATGACACAAGCGTCATCGGATCGAATGATGCCGGCCGAAAGGAAGGGCTCTTATAGCAGGAGAGAGCGGTAGGTAATCACCCGGGTGCTTTTTAGCACATCGGATTGGGCGACGGGATTGTATTTTGGAAATAGGAGGAGGGAGCAAGTCGCTTGTACAACACGTGAAGGCCGTTTTTTCGGGGGCGACGGTTGACTGGAGGTAAAGACATGAATCTCAGCTTCTTCTTTGGATTCGCCCTCCGATTCAGCGTCAATTTCGATGTTTTGAATATTTCTGGTGAATGCCGATGTGATTCCGGGGCCGGCCAGGTAGGCAGACAATAAAAAAAACAACATGACCCATGCGGTTCGTGCGGTACCTATGGTCTGTTTCATGTGCCAAACTTCTGAAATTACCTTTGAATGTTTTTATTTATATTTACTATATAACCCATAAGAATTATTTATGAACTACACATTACATCAGCTTCAGATATTCCTAAAAATCACGCAGACACAAAGTGTAACGAAGGCGGCCGAAGAACTGCACCTGACCCAGCCCGCTGTCTCTATTCAGTTGCGGAATTTTCAGGATCAATTCGATATCCGGCTGACCGAAGTGGTCAGCAGAAAGATATTCATCACTGATTTTGGAATGGAAATAGCCGGATTGGCCGAGAACATTCTAAACCAGGTATCTGCCATCAATAGCAAGACTCTTGACTTTAAGGGTCAATTGTCCGGCCGACTAAAAATTTCAATTGTATCGACGGGAAAGTATATCATGCCCTACTTTCTGGCTGACTTTATTCGACAGAATCCGCAGATTGAATTACTCATGGATGTCACCAACAAAAGGAAAGTAGTGGAAAGCCTTGAAACGAATGAAGTTGATTTTTCATTGGTTTCCATTCTGCCAAAAACACTTCATGTAGAGAAACTGGATCTGCTTCAGAACAAACTGTTTCTGGTGGGTAACATGGAAAAAAAGTTCCCGACAACCTTACGTGCCAAACAGCTTTTTAAGGAGCTGCCGCTGATCTACAGAGAGAGAGGTTCGGGCACACGCCAAACCATGGAATTATTTATTGAGCGAAATAGGATTGAAGCGGTGAAGAAGATGGAGCTTACTTCTAATGAAGCGGTGAAGCAAGCTATTTTGGCAGGACTTGGGTATTCGATCATGCCCCTGATCGGGATCAAGAATGAGCTTCACCATGGGAATCTTCAGATTGTTCCCGTAAAGGAGCTGCCGATTAAGACGATTTGGAGCCTGATTTGGTTGAAAGGGAAAAGTCATTCACCCGTTTCAAACGCCTTCCTTCAGTATATGAAGAAGGAGAAAGCAAATATTGTCAGGGAAAAATTTGATTGGTATGAGCGTTACTAGCCAACGCACTTTCGTGTAATTCTGAGCGGGTGCAAGGCAAAGGTTTATTACAAGTAGGCTATATTTGTCATATCAGGTAAGATTTGAAAAGTGAAGCGGTAGCATTAGCCAGTGTATCGGCAGGATACGAGGACCAACTCGTGTTCTCAGACCTTACTGTCGAATTTTCTAAAAACCAGACCACCTGCATTCTCGGCCGAAGCGGGTGCGGCAAGTCAACACTTCTGCAATTAATTAATGGCATGGTGCACCCATTGAAGGGCTCTGTCTTGCTATTTGGAAAGGGCTTGGATTACTCACGCATCGCTCACCAGCGTTTGTCCATCGGGTACGTCGTGCAACACACTGGCTTGTTCCCTCACCTCACCATCCAAAGGAACATCATGTTGCTTGGACAAATTGCGGCGCTCCCGAAACTTCAACTTGAGCGACGCCTCAATCACCTGATGGACATGGCCCAGTTGCCTACCTCCCTGCTCACCCGCTTTCCCCATCAATTGTCCGGCGGCGAGCAGCAACGCGTTGGCATTTGCCGTGCGCTTTTTCTCAACCCACCAATATTACTCATGGACGAGCCATTTGCTTCCCTGGATGGAACAACGAAAGAGGCAATCTTCTCTTATATGCGAACCCTCCAGGAAGCCGAACCGCGTACCATTATTTGGGTAACCCACGATTGGGAGGAGGCCGAAAACTTGTGCGACCATTTTGTGCTATTGGATAAGGGAAAGGATTCAGTTCAAGGTCAGCGAGATGAATTGCGGTCCTTGCGTGTCACGAATTCCGCACGATCATGACACGAGCCATTGGCCTGGCGCTCATCCTGGGCTTAACCCTGACTGCATATAGTCAGGGAACAACGATCCGTGTTGGGGCAAAACACTTCAATGAAGGATATATCCTGAGTGAAATGCTTGCGCAACTTCTGGAGGATGGTGGATACAAGGTAGAGCGCAAATTTAACCTGGGCGGAACCGCGGTTGCGTTTGAAGCGTTGCGTGCCGGAGCGATTGATCTATACCCGGAGTATACCGGGACGGTTGCGCTGGAGATTCTGAAGATGGAGGCCGGCTTATCGACCAGCGCACTGAACAAGGAGCTTCTGGACCAATACAGTCTAAAGATCTCAACACCCTACGGTTTTCAAAATAGCTACTCGCTCCTGATGGATTCTTCTGTTGCGGCTTCCCGATCGATTGCCACCATAAGTGACCTGACGCAGCACCCTGACCTGCGCATGGGGCTTAGTTATGAGTTTACTAAACGCGAAGACGGCTGGGGCAACTTGAAAAAGCACTACGGGCTTTCGTTTGATCCCCTTAGCCTTGAACACGGACTGGCGTACGAGGCGCTCCGAAATGGAAAGATCGATGTAACCGATGCTTATTCTACTGATGGTGAGATCAGGAAGTACGGCCTGCGTCTGCTGCGTGATGATCGCCGGTTTTTTCCAGAGTACGAAGCGGTCACGCTCTATCGGAATGGACTGCCTGAAGAAGTAACATCCGTCATCGCTAAGTTAGGTGGAGTCATTTCGGAAACTGAGATGCAGCGCCTCAATGCCCATGCGTTGTTCGAAAAGCAAAGTCATAAGTCCATTGCGCATGAGTTTCTGATAAGCAAAAGTCTGATCCGACCAGTAACGGCAACCAATAGCGTGGGATATGAATTGTCAGGCAAAATCGCGGAGCATCTTATGCTCACGCTGGTGGCACTTTTGTGTTCGATAATTGTGGCCTTGCCTTTGGGCATATTCATCTATTACAAACCCCGGTTTGCGTATAGCATCGTTTATGTTGCCGGCGTTATGCAGACCATTCCATCCATTGCCTTACTGGCACTGATGATACCTTTGGTGGGGATCGGTAAACTACCGGCCATTATTGCGCTCTTCTTTTATGCATTACTTCCCATCCTGCGAAATACAATAACAGGGTTGCAAGGCGTTGAACCTTCGTACAAAAAAGTAGCTTCTGCCATGGGCCTCAACACCTGGCAGCGTCTTAGTATAATTGAGATTCCACTGGCAAAGCCTACGATTTTGGCGGGGATTCGTACGGCGGCTGTCATCAACGTGGGAACCGCCACCCTGGCAGCATTTATTGGTGCCGGTGGGCTAGGCGACTATATCGTCACCGGGCTGGCGCTGAACAACACAGAACTGATCTTGAGAGGAGCCATTCCCTCAGCGCTATTGGCGATAGGTATGGAGCTCTTGTTTGAGTTAATCGAACGCTTTGTGGTGCTGAAGCATTTGCAGCAACAGAATACAGGCGTAAGTTGAAGCACTAAGGGTTTTTACTCAATAGAATACTCTACCGAAACAACAACGCGCACTTTCTTGTACAAATCCCTACGACCTGCGCCATAGTAACCTCCTTCACCTTGCGCAGAATTGACATCATCCCGGTCAACAATGGTGAAGAGTCCTTGCGTGGCTCTCTTCAGTTTGCCCAATTCCGTTCCGCTCTCTTTGCAGAATTCTTCCGCCGCTTTCTTTGCATTCCGGGTGGCTTCTGCCAACATATCCGGCTTGATAGAATTCAGCCCGGCATAGACGAAACGGCCGCGCGGGTCG
>JANNAZ010000377.1:0-3770 GCA_031384895.1 Cyclobacteriaceae bacterium
GAGGAAGTGAGAGAATGCCCAACGGCAGTACTTGTGCACCCATCAATACCACTAGTGCCGCGATTTCCATAGACGCTCACACCTTTTTGCTGCGCTGTTAGCCCGATGTAGTTGGCATAGCGCACACTCATGCTATTGGCAAGATGAAGATTACAGCGGTCTGGAAGTGCTCGCATCACATTTCTCAGGAATGCGAATTCTCCTTGATCGTGTTTGGTGAAAAATCTATCAATATGATCCTGTGTTTTGACTTCATGCTGCAGCCATTCGTCCGAATAGACCCGTCTTGATATCTGTTGATTGGTCAACCGCGTTGTGAGTTCAGAAAAGAAATAGTCTGGTCTCACCGGGAGGATCTGTGACACGGACTGGAATGTATCTGCTGTATCGCCGTTGGCTTGGAGGTGCCAATGTTCCCGAGGAGAATAGGTTCTCAGAAAGAGTTTCAAATTTTTTGCTACAAGCGACTGACCGAATGTAATAAGCAAGTCCGGTTTAAGCGAGGTCTTAAGTTTTTCTGGCATCTGTCCGAGGAACGCGTCTGCGTGGCGGCAATGAAAGGGAAGGGCATGTAAGTTGTTAAGGATATCACCAGCAACTGGCCAGCTATGCGCTTCGTGGAAGGCAGAGAGGATAGGGATAAGCCCATGGTTTGCAGAGAGCTGCCCAGGAACTACGAGTATTTTTTGAAATGTGTTTAACGACTTGATAATTTCATTCCATTGCCCTTCAGTGAGTGATTGAGTTTTTGGGATTGTGCGGATATTCCTTGGGGTGTCATGCGTCTGGTGTTTTTCGTTTACGGCTGGATAGAGCGGTTCGCGAAAGGGAGCGTTTATGTGAATAGGCCCATAGGGTTCAGCCTCCGCGAGGTTAATGGCCTCGTTTATGATTCGGTTTGCATGCCATATTGCGTCAGCGTGTAGATATTCCTGCGGTAATTCAAAATAGCGTTTGACATGATTGCCATATAGCTCAGGCTGGCGGATTGTCTGTCCGTCGAGTTGATCGATCCATTCCTTTGGCCGGTCAGCGGTAAAGATGATCAGTGGGATTTGCTGAAAAAAGGCTTCAGCAACAGCGGGAGCAAAGTTATATCCAGCGGAGCCTGAGGTACAAACAAGAACTACGGGTTTTCGTGTTTGCTGGGCCATCGCCAGGCCAATGAAGGCAGCGCTTCGTTCATCGCTGAAGGTCCAACAAGTAAAGTGGTTGCTTCGGGTGAACGCCAGCGCGAGAGGAGCGCTTCGGGATCCAGGGCAAAGGATCACATGCTCGATGCCTTTCGCAGCGCAGAGTTCAGCCAGCTGATGGATGACGGTAGCATTCACTGGTGCGAAGGTAGTATGGCCGGTAATTACTCCCTAATTACATCAAGGAGCGTGTTCATTT
The DNA here is from genome assembly GCA_031384895.1 of Cyclobacteriaceae bacterium. Lineage (GTDB taxonomy): Bacteria > Bacteroidota > Bacteroidia > Cytophagales > Cyclobacteriaceae > ELB16-189. The sequence goes on from JANNAZ010000377.1 coordinate 1,393, forward strand.
TCAATTCGGTTTCCTGCCATTCTTTTTCAGGATCAGAATCAGCCAGTACTCCGGCCCCGGCATAGACGATCGCCTTATCGCCAAAAAGCTGCATGCATCGAAGGTTGACAAACAACTGACTTTCCTGGGCAATGTGAACAGGGCCCAGGTAGCCGCTGTAGTACTGGCGATTATACCCTTCATGGGATTTCAGGAATGCGAGGGCTTTATCCAGGGGCATGCCACAGACGGCGGATGTAGGGTGAAGAAGTTGGAGCATGACCGTGCCAAGCTGAGGATACCTGGTAGCTACCATATCAACCTCGAATTCGGTTTTTAGATGAACTACATTACCAGCTACCGCTGTTTTTGGTCCGCGTTCTTCAAATTCGCGTAAGCGAATTTTTTTGAAGCAGTTAATGATATAGCGCTCAACGAGTGCTTGCTCCTCTATTTCCTTTTGTGCCCAGGTGATCGTTCGGATATCAGTTCCCGTCACGAAGGGTTGCGTCCCGGCAACAGCGGCTGTATGGAAGTGTTGCAAAGAATCCACTTTTACGAGCATTTCGGGTGTGGCGCCGACCCACGTTCCGCATAAGGGACTGGAGAAGACTGATACCATCGCTGAAGGGTAGCGCTTTCCCAGCGCTATGAAAGTTTCTGCGACGTCAAAAGTTTTTGGTAGCTGTACTTGCTTGCATCGTGAGGGAACTAATTTTTCAAATCTTGAACTGGCCACGCCATCACGGCAGGTAGCCACCAAGTCTTGATACGCATTTGGATCGGTCGGTGACGGGTGGCCTTGACCTCTGGTGTAATACGCAGCACGTGTTTGTTTTGGTTCTTTGTTTTGGCCTGTCACTACAGATTCCAGAAGGCTGCCGCTGACCGATATAAACCGGCCCGAGTCGTACTGAAAGGACTCGTCGGTAGGCAGGAATATTTTTTTCTCTCCGGGATCAAACGGAGAAAATAGGAAACCGGGAGTTGCGTCCTCCAGGTTTACGTCATGCGTGCCTGCTGGTTGTGCGCTGGCTGCAAAATGCGTGGTGGTGGAGTTGGGCAGTTTCCAAAGCGCGAATGAGTAGCCAGCCGCATGAAATTTAAGCATGGCACGCCGGGTGAAATCCTCCAGGGAGATATCAACGCTGCGTTTGGTGCCTTCAGTCATGGGCTAGCGCTTATCAATTATGGCCATGGTGAGGCGACTGATACAAACGAGTTCGTGCTGCTCATTTGTGATACGAATTTCCCACACCTGGGTTCGTTGCCCAAGGTGGATTGGTCGCGCGATGCCGAACACATACCCAGACTTTACGGACTTGATGTGGTTGGCATTGATCTCAAGTCCAACGCAATGCTTAGTTGGATCGGAGAGGGTGCAGTGCGAAGCAAAGCTCCCCATAGTTTCGGCTAGCGCAACAGAAGCTCCACCGTGCAGGATTCCATAGGGTTGATGGGTTCTGCTGTCTACTGGCATTTTTGCTTCGATGTACGTATCCCCCAACCCGGTTATGACAATGCCGAGGTGTTCGATCATTGTATTTCGACTCATGGCATTGAGCATTTCCAGTGTAATAGCAGGATTTATTCCATTTTTCACGTGTGCAGCGTTTTATGTTCCGTTGGTGATTCTTTTATCTTTGCGCTCGTCGCCAAGGACGGCACGGCCAAATTAGAGGAAATTGATCTCACAAAAAATATACCTCGTCAGGCACGGACAAACGGATTATAACCTCCAGGGTATCGTGCAGGGAAGTGGTGTAGATGCTTCATTGAATGACACGGGTCGATCGCAGGCGCTTGCCTTCTATCGGGCCTTCCGCCACATTCCTTTTGATCGGGTGTACACCTCAAAATTGAAGCGCAGCATCGAATCTGTTTCCCGTTTTGCTTCAGATGGGTTGGTAGTGGAATCTTTGGCAGCTCTAAATGAAATTAGTTGGGGTTCTAAGGAAGGGCAGCGGATTACCCCGGAAGAGGATTCGTACTATCATGAGATGCTGCACGAATGGCAATTGGGCAAGACCCATATTCCAATTGAAGGAGGAGAAAGCCCGGATGCTGTGGGTAAGCGCCAGCGAGGCTTTCTTGACTTGCTAAGATCGCGACCTGAAGAAAGAAATGTCCTTGTATGCATGCATGGAAGGGCTATGCGGATTCTTCTTTGTCAGTTAATGAATTACCCACTTCGTTCCATGGATATGTTTCAGCACGAAAATCTGTGCCTCTACTTACTTCACAATAGCGGGCGCCAAATGACGGTTGAATTGTATAATAACACGGAGCATCTCAAAAGCGCTGTAGTCGTTTAGCTGTGCACAGGCCCGTCGAAGGTAAGCAGCTATTTTCTAAGCTGGTCTAGGGCAAATTTTGCTTTGCTGTCGATCCCGTTCTTG
>JANNAZ010000222.1:0-4173 GCA_031384895.1 Cyclobacteriaceae bacterium
CGAAGCGCTCTCGAAGAAAGGGGTCTTTTTCTGAAAGCCGTCGCTAAGCACCCTGGAAACTGTGACTTTTGCCATACCTTGAACCTACATCAACTATGAGATTAAATTTCATTCTTATTGCTCTTTCCGGGCTCCTAATATCCAACTGTACGCCAGAAAGAAAAGCGGAAGAAACCAAGACAGCCAACTGGTTCGCTGATGCGAAATTCGGAATGTTTATTCATTGGGGGCCTTACTCGGTGCTGGGCGGGGAATGGAAGGGACAGCGGATAGCGCAGGGAGACATTGCAGAATGGATCATGGAGCGATTCAAAATTCCTGTTCAAGACTACCGGAAAGTCGCCGCATCTTTTAATCCAGTCAGTTTCAATGCGCAGGAGTTGGTCTTACTCGCCAAGAAGACCGGGATGAAGTACATCATCATCACCGCCAAGCATCATGATGGTTTTGCCATGTTTCACTCACAAGTCAGCAAGTACAACATTACGGACTACACCCCGTTTGGAAGAGATCCGATCAAGGAACTGGCAGCGGCCTGCGCCCAGGAGGGAATCCGGTTTGGGGTGTATTATTCACACCGTGAAGACTGGGACCATCCGTATGCCTATGGCAATACCTGGGACTATGATTCATCACAAACCAACCTGGATTCGATGGACCATCCCGAATTATTTAGAAAGTACCTGGAAGAAAAAGCCAAGCCGCAGCTCAACGAATTGCTGACCGCTTATGGACCCATCTCCATTGTTTGGTTTGACCGGGGCATGTATACACAGGAGCAAGGGAAGGAATTTGCAGACATGGTACACTCCCTTCAACCAGGTTGCATCGTCAACGGACGTGTTGGTCATTATGACAAAGAATTATTGGGTGATTATCAGAGCATGACCGACAATGGCATGCCGGCCGGGGGAATTGAAGAATATTGGGAGACTCCCCAAACCCTGAACGATACCTGGGGGTACAGCAAATTTGACCAGCACTGGAAGAAGCCGGAAGAAATTATCCGGAGACTGGTCACCGTAGTCAGTAAGGGTGGCAACTATTTGTTAAACGTCGGGCCCGATGGCATGGGTGTAATCCCGGGACCATCTGTGGATATTCTCAACCGTGTTGGAAGTTGGACAGCGCGCTATGGAGAGAGCATTTATGGCACCGACCCTTCACCCTTTTCGGGAGAACTTCCGTGGGGCTATTGCACGCGGAAAGGTCAGCTGCTTTTTCTGCATGTTTTTGAATGGCCGAAGGATGGATTCTTAAAGATCTCCGGACTGAATAACGAGATTCACAAAGCCTACTTATTAAAAGACAAAGCGACCAGTCTATTATTCTCGCGAAGTCAACCAGGAGAAGTGATGGTCACCGTTCCGGTCAGTCCTCCCGATTCGATCAATTCGGTGGTTGTCCTGGAAATTGTTGGAGAACCCAATGTGGAGCCATTCATTGTCCATCAGGCGGGCAGGCAAAACATCCAGCTCGACTACAACACTGCATCTACAAACGGCCGGGCACAGAAAAGAGCCAACCGCAGAGGAGAGGAACAAGAGTTTCATATTTCCAGGATGCAGGGACCGGAGGACTGGATTGAATGGAAGGCAGATTTTCAGTCTGCGGGCAAGTATAAGGTCATGATCACCTATGCCGCCATTCCTGGTTGGGAGGATGGCGCGTATGTGATCAGTAACGGGAATGAAAAAATCCGTGGTCCAGTCATCCCGACAAACGGATGGTATGAATACAAGTCAGAAGAAGCCGGTGTGCTGGAAATCAAAGAAGCGGGTGTGGCGACTATCCGTCTGTTTCCAGAAAAAGAATTGAAACATTACCTGATGTATTTCAGTCATCTGGAACTTATTCTTGAAGAATAGTACTTGACCACAGGTCCGCCTCCGAAGAAGATAGTGCTTCGAGGGGGTCCGGACTTTAAGTCCGGACCAACGGGGGAGCCAGAGGTATTCCCGTTTTTCTTTGCGTTTCCTTCGTGCCTTGGCGGTTAATACTCTGACTTGGCTATTCTATTACATATAGATCACCCCTCACCCCCAAAATCATCAGGAAAACCGTCAGGTATCCAACGCGACCATCCGCCACCTGGGCGCTATTATTGTCTGATGAAAAGAACCTCGGCCATAATCGGCAAGAGACCCCCTGGGCGCTGGCACGGAAGTAATAAATATATTACCTTTACTGACCCGTGAAGTACGGCGAATTATTTCGGATCCTGAGAAGGAACGGATGGTTTGAAGCTCGGCAGTCCGGGAGTCACATCATTTTGAGGCACGCAAAGCACCCGCATCAACTCGTAGTGCCCAGCCATGCCAGCAAAGAGGTGAAGAAGGGACTGTTGCACGCCATACTCAAACAGGCCGGGATTAAAACCAATAAGCGATGAAAAAGCCAAACCTGAACCTTACCGTGATCAAAGAAAAACGCGGTTACAGTGCACACGTGAAAGTGGACGATACATTTATTGCTACTCAAGGCAACAGTTTGCCCGTGCTGAGAAAGAATATTCTTGACGCCGTGAACCTGGCCTTTCGGCGGCGTGGGCTTGCCTTCACGGAAGAAGACATTTACCTGCGCCCTGATTTGCGGAGCTTTTTTGAATTCTATGATGTGATCAACGCCAGCGCGCTCAGCGCCCACATCGGCATGCACCAAAGCCTTCTGGCCCAATACATTAACGGCATCAAGAAGCCCTCAGCCGTCCAGTCGCGCCGCATCCTGGAAGGGGTCCGTCGTGTGGGCCGCGAACTCGCGAACTTGAAATTCGGCAAACCGGTAACTACAACGAACGAATGAGAATTGAGTGATACTCGCAAACAAGTTCGTTAAAGTGTTTTGGGGCATCAATCAGCAAGGTTTGCAAAAGGTCGCATACCAAAATTAGATACAAATTGTCTAATGAGGTCGGCTTCAAATTCTCTTGGGTCTGTTGACAATGATTTCCAACAGAGGAATTAGGCATCGCCTCTAATGAAAGTAAGGTGATGGCCATGTTCAAGAATGCTATGACCGGATATCGGGGAAAACATTAACGAGAAAAAAAAAGACAATTGACGGGGTGCCAGGAGTTCCTGTTTATGTTGAAAAATAATCCATAAAGGGAATTCCGGTAGTGGGCCATAGATTGGATTTGCCATCGGTGCCACCGATAAATACCGATATTGAATATTTATTAATTCAAGGAGGAAAGAAAGAAAATATATAAAAGTACCCTGGACCGGTGGCATCGGTGGCATTTAGGTGGAGTTTAAAAACTGAAAATTTGGCCTAATTTAAAGGGCTCAAAACAGAAACGCCCCTAAATGACTCCCAACTTAGAAAAAACGCTCTGGGCAACTGCGGACAAACTCCGCAACAACATGGATGCAGCCGAGTACAAACACATTGTACTCGGTCTCATCTTCCTCAAGTACATCTCCGATAGCTTCGAGGAACTTGTATAACAAGCTCAAGAAGGACAAGCACTCCGACGCCGAAAACAAGGACGAGTACCTGGCGGAGAACGTATTCTACGTCCCTCCATCGGCCCGGTGGCAGTATTTGCAGCATCAACGAGCTAAGCTCCCAACCATTGGCAAGGACCTGGACGATGCCTGGATGCCATCGAGAAGGACAACCCTTCCCTTAAAGGAGTACTGCCAAAAGACTACGCCCAGCCTGCTCCGGCTGGCAGGCCTGAAAGGAGAACCGCCGCGCTCTTCCTACAAACAACTTTATCACACCACAAAATTCCCTGCTCTTGCGGGTGGGCCCTTTAGGGTGAAGGGGTGCGGGGGCAGTGCATAGGTCTCACTTGCCCATCCCACCCCTCTGACTCCCAGCCTGCGCTTGCCGTCATTCCGTCCTGCAATTGCCGTATTTGCAACAAGTGCAATTAAGTTGTCGTCAGGTTGCGATGATTGGTTATCGTAAGCGCTCTCAGGTGTCTACCTTCGAGCACAAGGAACAATCGAAGGCAATGAAAGCAAGAAATCGAGTCACATTTTTGGTCATAATGACGTCTCTGGTATCCGGTTGTGATTTCCCAGTAATAGACTTTAAATTATTACTGTCCGGGTAAAATCCAGAAGCCCAGAAAAGGCAAGTTAGTTTAATGTGGGCTTGGTTTTTTTGGTCTATTCAAAAAGAGGATGCTATCCTGAGAGGTTGATTTTGAGCTGGTAAGGC
>JANNAZ010000224.1:0-3804 GCA_031384895.1 Cyclobacteriaceae bacterium
CTTCGGCCATTTTTTTGTGGCCCCCCGTAATCGCAATTTTTCTATCTCTTTGTCCGGGCCATCGTAACCCAACTCATCTTGTAGCACTTTGATCAGCAACAGCGCGATTATTTCTTGCGCCAGCAGATCAAAGTGCTACAAGATGAGTTGGGTTACGATGGCCCGGACAAAGAGATAGAAAAATTGCGATTACGGGGGGCCACAAAAAAATGGCCGAAGGCGTCTGCTGACCATTTCAATAAGGAGCTCGATAAGCTTCAACGCATGAATCCGCAGGCTGCGGAATTTCCGGTGTCAATGAACTATGTGGAGTTGATGCTCGATCTGCCTTGGGAAGAGTATACAGTGGATGACTTTGACCTGAAGCGCGCTACGAAAATCCTCGATAAGGATCATTTTGGATTGGAGAAAGTAAAATCGAGGATTCTTGAATACCTCGCAGTGCTTAAGTTAAAGCAGGATATGAAGGGCCCGATTCTTTGCTTATATGGTCCTCCGGGTGTGGGGAAGACCTCACTTGGAAAATCCATCGCACGTTCACTCCAGCGTAATTATATCCGCATGTCGCTGGGTGGTGTCCATGACGAAGCAGAAATCCGCGGCCACCGCAAGACCTATATTGGGGCGATGCCTGGGAAAATCATACAGAACATCAAGAAGGCAAAGTCTTCAAATCCTGTTTTTGTACTCGATGAGATCGACAAAATCCGAAGTGACTTCCGTGGTGACCCTTCTTCAGCGTTGCTGGAAGTCCTCGATCCGGAGCAGAACAATACGTTCAATGACAATTACCTGGAGGTGGAATACGACCTCTCCAAGGTTCTCTTTATTGCGACAGCCAATTCGCTCGACACCATTCAGCCCGCATTGCGCGACCGGATGGAAGTAATTGAGTTAACCGGCTACACAATAGAAGAGAAACTTCAAATTGCGTTGAAGCATCTCGTGCCTAAGCAACTCAAGGAACATGGACTGGGTGATTCAAATATCAAGTTTTCAAAAGATGCACTCGTGAAGATAATAGCGCACTACACGCGCGAGTCGGGCGTGCGTACCCTCGAACGGAAGATCGGCTCGGTGGTGCGCAGCATTGCCAAGTCAATTGCACTTGAGGAAAAGGCAACGAAAAGTGTTGACGAAAGCTATGTATTGAAAATTCTTGGCTCGGAGATTTTTGATGAGGAGTTGTATCAGGACAATGAAACAGCGGGCGTTGTCACTGGCCTGGCCTGGACACAAGTAGGGGGTGATATTCTTTTTGTGGAATCCAGCGTGAGCCGGGGCAAAGGTCAGCTTACCCTTTCGGGACAACTCGGTGATGTTATGAAAGAGTCAGCGGTTGCGGCCCTTTCCTACCTGAAATCCAATGCACAGCCGCTCGGAATTGATCACCGCGTTTTCCAGCAATATGACCTACACGTACACGTGCCAGCAGGAGCAGTGCCGAAAGATGGCCCGTCTGCAGGGATTACCATGTTGACATCGCTTGCGTCAATCTATACCCAGCGCAAAGTGAAAGCCAAGTTGGCAATGACTGGAGAGATCACTCTCCGTGGTAAGGTGTTGCCCGTAGGAGGGGTAAAGGAGAAGATTCTTGCTGCCAAGCGAAGTGGAATTAAAGAAATCATTCTCAGTGCAAAGAATAAGAAAGACATCGAGGAGATTGAACAGCGCTACCTTAAAGGACTTGTGTTCCACTACGTAACTACGGTGGAGGATGTGCTCAAAATCGCATTAATGAAAGAGAAGGTGAAAAGACCTTTAGAATTTAGCCTGACCGACGCCAAAGGCGCCTGAGTTTTTCTCTATTTTTATAGCCCATGGATTCTTCTCATCTCACACCGCAACAGATTGTTGCTGAATTGGACAAATACATTATCGGCCAGGTGGAGGCCAAACGCAATGTTGCTATTGCGCTCCGCAACCGGTGGAGGCGCATGAACGCTTCCCCCGAAATGCAGCCGGAGATCGTGCCAAACAACATCTTGATGATCGGTGCCACCGGTGTTGGGAAGACAGAAATTGCCCGACGGCTGGCGCGGTTGGCTGATGCGCCGTTTGTAAAAGTGGAGGCCTCAAAATTCACGGAAGTGGGATACGTAGGGCGCGACGTGGAGAGTATGGTTCGCGATTTGGCGGAACAAGCGGTGACGATGGTAAAGGCCCGAAAGAAGGAAGAGGTAAAAGAAAAGGCTGCCCAGATCGTGGAGGAAACTATCCTCGATGCATTGATTCCTCCCTTGAGGTCAAACGGAGCGCGCGGGGCAGATCAAGAGAACATCGAATTGGGTGATAGTGAGATGCCGTCTTCAGAAACGGAATTAAATGAGCGTACCCGAAATCATTTTAGGGATAAGATTCGTCGCGGTGAATTGGAAGACCGAAAAATAGACATCAACGTAAAGCAGGGCGGGGGTGGAGGAAATGTAGGGATGGTTGGTGCAGGCATGATCGATGAAGTATCGATGATGAATCTTCAGGACATGATCAGCGGCATGATGCCCAAGAAACCGAAGAAAAGAAAAGTGACAATTGGTGAGGCCCGGAAGATTTTGTTGGAGGAAGAGGCAGCCAAATTGATTGATATGGATGATGTGAAGGAGGAGGCGCTTCGCAAGGCGGAGGAGACTGGAATTATTTTTATCGACGAGATTGACAAGATTGTCTCTGGACACCAAAAAGGATCCGGCCCGGATGTGAGCCGCGAAGGCGTTCAGCGCGATCTCCTGCCCATTGTGGAGGGAAGCACGGTGAATACCAAATACGGCATACTGAAAACAGATCACGTCCTCTTTATCGCAGCCGGCGCCTTCCACGTTTCCAAACCGTCCGATTTGATCCCTGAACTGCAGGGCCGATTCCCTATTCGTGTTGAACTTAATAGCCTGACGAAGGAAGACTTTGTGCGGATTTTGAAAGAGCCGAGGAATGCGCTGACCCGGCAGTACGAGGCGATGTTCGCCGCCGAGGGTGTGCATATTCTGTTTACCGATGACGCCATCGAGGCAATTGCCCAGACTGCATTTGATGTTAATGCCGAGATGGAGAACATCGGCGCCCGTAGACTTCAGACCGTAATCAGCCGGCTACTCAATGAACACCTGTTCGATGTCCCAGATAAAATACCTGCAGGGGCAACTATTGAAGTTACGAAGGACATGGTGGATAAGCGGATGCAGGGATTGATCAAGAATAAGGACCTGAGCGAGTATATCTTGTAATGATACGCAAGGTTACCTTCGCACTCCTGGGGTTACTTATTGCATCCACCCTGACCACTGCGCAGGATATCGACACCACATACATTAAATCCTACAAGGACAAATTCTTCCTGTGGCCGGTTACAAAGCAGCGTCAATTGTCCTATCGTTTACAGGATCCAGGTGGCGGGAAGACCGCGGAGTTCAAACCCAACAATTCTGCAAGCCTCGGCTTGGGCGTTTACCTTTTCGATCTCGGATTGGAAATTGTTTTTCCGCTTCCCCTGAAGGAGGAAAAAGAAAATACCTTTGGCAAGACCCGCGCCACAGATCTTCAACTCAACATCATCAGTCGGCGATGGGGCGCTGACATAGTTTACCAGCGTTACAAAGGGTTCTACCTTTCCAATCCCGATATTCCCGTTCCTTCTGGCGCTCCCTATCCGCAACGCCCTGATATTGTCACGGAAAACCTTGGCATCAATGGTTTTTATGTTTTCAACCCCCGTCGCGTCTAATTTCGATCTTCCGTCACATTTTCCGATCGTCAATTAAGGAGCAGTGGCGGATTTATTTTAGCCGGATCGTTCAATTTTTTTGAGAT
>JANNAZ010000382.1:0-2011 GCA_031384895.1 Cyclobacteriaceae bacterium
AGGAAATGATCACCCCCTGGTCCACCAACGCCGTGGAGATAACCCAGACCATGGGCATCTCAAGCATCCAACGTATGGAGGAGTTTACCGTGGTTCAAAACGACAACACACCGTTCGACCCCATGCTGCAAGTTTTGTACAAGCGCATTGATCAGTACACGTTTACCATTCACCATGCCCCGGAGCCAGTTCTTGAAATCGACGACATCGCCAAATACAACACACAGGAAGGCCTGGCGTTGAGCGATGGAGAAATCGATTACCTCAACGACGTCAGCAAGCAACTGGGAAGGAAACTTACGGATAGCGAAGTGTTCGGCTTCTCCCAGGTAAACTCGGAGCATTGCCGACATAAGATTTTTAACGGCACCTTTATTATTGACGGGAAGGAAAAACCATTGACGCTCTTCCAGCTCATCAAGAAGACATCAAAAGAGCATCCCAACTATATCGTCTCTGCCTATAAGGACAATGTAGCCTTCATCAAAGGACCCGTCATTGAACAATTCGCTCCCAGGCGGCAGGACATCCCGGATTATTTTGCTGTTCAGGATGTGCAGTCCGTCATTTCCGTAAAAGCCGAAACTCATAATTTCCCGACGACGGTGGAGCCATTCAACGGCGCTGCGACCGGAACCGGCGGTGAGATCCGCGACCGGTTAGCCGGTGGAAAAGGTTCACTGCCTCTGGCTGGTACAGCCGTGTACATGACCTCCTATCCACGACTTGATAATGGTCGGGCCTGGGAGAAGAATCTTCCTCCGAGGAAATGGCTCTATCAAACTCCGCTGGAAATACTCATCAAGGCGTCTGATGGTGCCAGCGATTTTGGAAACAAGTTCGGGCAGCCACTCATTTGCGGAAGCCTCCTGACTTTCGAACATCAGGATCCGGAAAAGCAGTATGGTTTTGATAAAGTGATTATGCTGGCTGGCGGCGTGGGATACGGAAAAGAAAAGGACAGCCAGAAAGAACCGGTGCAGGCTGGCGATGCCATTGTTTTGCTGGGTGGGGACAACTATCGAATCGGCATGGGCGGCAGCGCGGTGTCTAGCGTAGCCACCGGGCAATTCGGCAATTCCATCGAACTCAACGCCGTGCAGCGTTCCAATCCCGAAATGCAGAAACGCGTGATGAATGCCATTCGCGCTATGGTGGAATCCGATACGAATCCCATTGTATCCGTACATGATCATGGGGCCGGCGGGCATCTCAACTGCCTCTCCGAATTACTGGAAGCCACCGGGGGCACTATTAATATAGACAACTTACCGGTCGGAGATCCGACACTATCCTCAAAGGAGCTCATCAGCAACGAATCGCAGGAACGCATGGGCCTCGCCATTCATGCGAAAGACGTGGATACCCTGCGTCGCGTTGCCGAGCGGGAGCGCTCGCCCATCTATGAAGTGGGTAAAGCAACGGGCGATCATACGCTGTCCTTTGTTCGCAAGAATGGAAGCATCCCTCCCGTGAACCTGCGGGTGAGCGACCTGTTTGGCTCATCGCCCAAAACCATTCTACGGGATTCTACCACAACGGAAAAAAGAAACGCACTTAGCTACGATGCGACGAAAATTCCTGACTACGTAAATAACGTACTTCAACTGGAGGGTGTGGCCTGTAAAGACTGGCTCGTGAACAAAGTAGACCGGTCGGTTACCGGACGAGTGGCCACGCAGCAAACGTGTGGCGCCATTCAACTTCCCCTGAATAATGTTTCCGTGATGGCCCTCGACTTCCTGAGCAACAAAGGAGTAGCAACCTCAATCGGACATGCGCCCGGCGCTGCCTTGATTGATGCGGCTGCGGGAAGCAGGCTGGCTATTGCTGAAGCACTCACCAATATTGTTTGGGCTCCGCTCACCTACGGATTGAAAGGCGTATCCCTCAGCGCGAACTGGATGTGGCCTGCAAAAAATGAAGGCGAGAACGCAAGACTGTACAAAGCAGTTGAAGCGGTGAGTGATTTCGCCTGCAAACTTGGGATTAACATTCCTACCGGAAAAGA
>JANNAZ010000316.1:0-2801 GCA_031384895.1 Cyclobacteriaceae bacterium
CCTCCAGTCCCATCCCAGATTAAGTGCTTCGTGCTTTATCTCTTCATCATAGGGAGATAATTTATTGCCTCCCAACGTTGAATAGGCACTGCTATTGCGAATCTGGGAAGACCGTGGATTATTGAAGTACTTATCATAGAGCATCTTGAACCGGCCCTTATCCTTTAACTCGGCAAGCCACGCGTTAACGGCACCCTGCAATTGGGGCGAATTCTTACGAACGGCCCAGGCAATTTGCTGGGGCAGGCTTAGCACAGTTCCGACATCCAGATCCGGATTGTAGATGGAATTGACCATACCCAGCGTCTGGTCTGTGACAGTCAGTTGAATCTCCCCGTTTGCAACTCGCTCAATGAGCGATTCAGTTTCTGCCGTAGCACTGTCTTCCTCAATCAGAATCTCACCACCCACCTCCTGCGAAAGGTTTTGCAGTCGCTCCTTGAATGATGATTCCTTCAGGACAAAGACTCTCTTCCCAATCAAATCAACGGGATTCCTAATCATAGTCCGTTCAATCCTTGATGGGGGCATGCGCCTCCAGTTAGATGGTTTGCGTTGAACCAATACCTGGCACGTGTTGAACTGCGTATCAGTAAACGACAGATACTCGGTCCTTTCTTTTGTAACAGTCAGCGGAAAAGCAATAAGGTCTCCTTCTCCCCGGTTTAACAGGTCGATGGACTGCTCAATGCCACTGATCACCCTGATTTTAAGCTCGACGTGCAGGTGCTTGGTAAGGCTTTGGAGCAGTTCATATTCATATCCCATCGGTTGGCCCCGGTAGATGAAATAGCTGATGGAATTATTATCTACGATGGCCTGGAGGAAGCCTCGTTCACGTATCTGTTCCAGATCGATGGATACCTCCGGTGCGGTGGTGAATGCACCTTGATTTGGCTTCGATGTGCAGCCAGTGAAAAGCAAGACGAACAGTAGGGCCCAAGCGTTGTAAACTGTTCTTGCCATATTGTAAAATACGTAAAACGCCCAAAAAACAAAAGAGGCCCAAACGAGCCTCCTTTGCATTCTATATAGTTATGATGTCTTTAGTTCGATCGCAGCACGCCATTGATAGTATGAAGTACACCGCTGTTTGTTAGCGAATTGGCAGCTGTGACTATCGGATCTGCCACGCCCGTATTGGCATCCTTAATCGTGTATATGACAGGTGGCCCAGGAGCAACGCCGGCTGTAAGTTTGGGGGTCGCTAACAACGTCGTCAACTCCAACGCATCGGTCAGGTCTTGCGTGAGGAAGCGCCCGGGTACTACATGGTATTGTACTAGCGTTGTCAACTCAGCTAAAGTCGGGCTGGTGACACTTGCGGGCGTAAGAGTGGAGATATACGTGAAGCACGCCGCCTCCGATGTCAAGGTCGCATTAAGGCTAAGCAGATAGGCGCGAATCAAGCCGTCATTGGGGCGGAAGATTGTAAAATCAGGTAGCGGTGATGCGTTGGGCAGAATGGTTGGGGTCAAGCCTGTATACCGAATAAGCGTCGCGAGAAGGTCAAAGTCGGTATCGGTAGCATCCACATCCCCCACAAGGAGATAGCCAGTAATCGTAGGTGGATTAGTTCCGTAGCTGATACTTAGCCCAAGCGGCGTAAGTACCGTAGCCGTTGCGGGTACCGCCATCACGCGGTCGATTGTATGCGCAACACCATTGGAACCCAACAAGTCAAAGTTGGTCACTGTTGCTCCATTTGCAGCACTGTTTCCATTCAGCACTACCGTCGAACCTACCTTTGAAACGGAAAGGCGCGCGTTGTTCAGGGTCGCAAACGTCTGCGTTCCGGTGAGCTGTGCCGAGGTGATCTTTGAGCTCACCATGTGATAATTGAGCACAGGTACCACCGTACTGACAAACGAAGCCAGCGTTGGCGTGCTGGTTGTCGTCAAGTTGTCAAGGGTTGTCACCAGGCTTGCCTCCGTTATGGGCAGCGGCAGCCCCGAGAATATTGCAAGAGAGCCGAGATAGGAGGTCATGGCCGGATCGGATGGCGCAAAGATGGTAACCAAGCCTGAGTTGTTGTTATTCAACGAAGCGTATAGTCCCGCCTTGGTAACCACAGCTGTCCAAAGCGTGAAATTTGGATCTGCCGCCATGGTCGCAGCAATGGATTTGCCCGTCAGTCCGGTAGGTGAAGTGAAGTCATCCTGGCAACTTCCCAGGGTCAGTGCAAACGCGCCCACCAGCAGAATCCTCCGGGTCATATGTATATTTTTCATAGTCATTTTCAATTAGATGGTAATCGATTAGTGGGTAATAATACCGTGACTGATGGCCTTCGTAAGTGTACCACCTACTATGCCGCGGACAAAGATGGTATAGTTTTTCCCAGGTGCTAAGCTGACGGTAGCGCTGTAGTAGATGGTTGCAAATCCCGCATCCGGGCTAACTTCGAGGGTATAACTGATAGGTCCACCCGCTGCTGCAATTACCCGAGAGGTGAAAGGCAGGTTACCGATTGTGCGGGATCCGGCATTGGGGATGAAATTTGCCCCACCCACAACGTTGCTCGTGGGAGACCCTAAGGTCCACGTTGCCCCGGCGGCTGGCCTTAGCCGAGCGTGGATTTGAGGACCGCCGAATGTACCATTGGCGTTAGCCGCAGCGGTAATGCCATTTGAATTAGCTACAGCATTGACAAAACGAATACCTGCCTCCGTTACGACGGTACCGGCACTGAATGTTACCGGTACATCACTGACCACATAGTATCGCACGCCACCCGGGTCGGTAAGGCCTAGCGGAACAAGGCCTATAGTTACCAGATTAGCATACTCTATCGCAGTAGA
>JANNAZ010000319.1:0-7996 GCA_031384895.1 Cyclobacteriaceae bacterium
TCCTGTTTCACATCCAGGCGCTCCACAGCTGCTTCAATGACGAGGTCCACCCGCAGATCCGACAGGTCGGCTGCTGGCTTGATTCGGCGCATGATTATTTCTTTTGCTTCCGGAGTAAGTTTGCCCTTTGAAACCTGCATCGCCAGGCTACCCTCAATCGTCTGGAGGGCCCGTTTAACCTGTTCGGGAATGACGTCAAAAAGAATTGTATCAAATCCGCTGGAGGCGCACACCTGAACGATGCCCAATCCCATCGTCCCGGCGCCAATAACACCGACCGAGCGGATTTCGCTCATTACAGAACTGGCTTAAATTGTTTCAGAAAGCGAATGTCATTTTCGGAGAATAGCCGAAGATCGTCGATGCCATACCGCAGCATGGTAACGCGTTCGATGCCCATACCAAAAGCGAAGCCCGTGAATTCTTCCGGGTCGACTTTTACATTACGTAAAACATTGGGATGAACCATTCCCGAACCCGCAATCTCGACCCATCCAGAATGCTTGCAGATGTTGCAACCCTTTCCATGGCAAATGAAGCAGGATACATCGATCTCCGCACTTGGTTCCGTGAATGGGAAAAAGGAAGGGCGAAGCCGAATTTTTGTATCCTTTCCAAACATTTCCTTCGCAAAATGATAGAGTGTTTGCTTCAGGTCAGCAAAGCTGACGTTTCTATCTACGTACAGTCCCTCGACCTGGTGAAAAAAACAATGTGCTCTTGCGGAAATTGCTTCGTTACGGTAAACTCGGCCGGGCATAATGGCTCGAACAGGCGGCCGTTGATTTTCCATCAGCCGAATTTGCACGTTGGAGGTGTGCGTCCGGAGTAGCATATCGGGATTCTTTGAGACAAAAAATGTATCCTGCATTTCTCGAGCTGGATGATTCTCGGGAAAGTTCAAGGCTGAAAAATTATGCCAATCGTCTTCAATTTCTGGCCCGTCTGCCACGTTGAATCCTAACCGCTCGAAAATCTCAATGATTCGATAGTGTGTAAGATTCAGCGGGTGAAGACTTCCCAATGTATTCGGAATTGCAGGAAGCGTCAGGTCGGTTCCCGTGCCCCCGGAATGGTCAGTCCTTTCCAACAACACAGACCATTCTTTCAGCTTTCCTTCAGCCAGTTGTTTAAGCTCGTTGAGCGGCCTTCCAACCTCCTTCTTCATCTCTGGCGAAAGCTGCTTTAATTCCTCAAATAGCGATGGAATAATTCCTTTCCGGCTCAAATATTTAAGACGGAAACCCTCCAATTGCTCTCCATTATCTGGTGGATGGGCGAGTATCTCCTGCTGGAGTGACTTAAGTTGTTCGAGCATGATTGAGCGTATCAGGAGTCTTTCCTTGTTTCCACTTTAACGCAAAGTTAAGCAACAGGCAAAGGACAGCAATAACCGGCAATAAAACCAAATCCGACTGGTCCTTCATGACAACCGCCAGAATGATGAACCCTGCATTGATTCCACCGATTGAAACGACCGCCCCAGCGTGACTTAAGCCCAGTCCAAGAAATTTGTGGTGAATGTGATTTCTGTCTGCATGAAAGGGTGACTGAAATTTACTGAGTCTGACAATAATCACCCGAAGTGTATCAAAGAGGGGGATTATTAGGACACAGGCCGCTGTTGAGATGGATGCGCTGAACTTGGCCAAGTGGTCGGCGGGCAATGCTGAATTTTGATTGATAAACCGAATGGCAAAAAACGAAAGAATAAGTCCGATGGTTAATGCCCCGGTATCGCCCATAAAAATGGAGGAGGGCTGCCAATTGAAAATCAGAAAGGCAATTAATGCCCCGGTAAAACAAAAAGCAACAAGGCTCAAAAAATTCTGATCTGCAAAGTAGAACCAGCCACCAAAAAAGCCAAGGCCGAGAATACCCACTGTGCCCGCCAAACCGTCTATGCCATCAATGAGGTTATAGGCGTTGCTGATGATCACTACCGTAAGCAAACTGATAAAATACGATACCGGTAAAGAAAACGGGCTTCCCTGGCCAAGTTCGTAAAAGGAAATCAGCAAAAGGTTATCCATAAAAACGAGCACAAAGACGGGAAGAAATTGACTAAATAGTTTTTGACGGGGTGTAAGGGCAAGTACATCATCACGAAGGCCGATCAAAAACATCAACACAACAGAGATAAAGAAATACTTCATGTTAGTCCATTGCTGAAGGGGAAGCGACATGAGCAGCGTAAGGATAGCCCCGATCAGGATTGGGATGCCACCCATGGAGGGCGTAGTGGCTACATGTATTTTATGTGTTCCCGGCTGGTCATACCAATTGAGTCGTTTGAAAATTTTGATCACTACTGGAAAAAGCAGGAATGAGACGAGAAACGAAATGAACGCAAACCCAAGTTCGTAGGAAATTGTCATGTTTAGTAGGCTTTCTCGTTTCCTGTAATTACGGATACCCCGGTCATAAAAATAATCTTAATATCGAAATAGAAAGACCAGTTTTCGATATAAAACCTATCCAACGTAATTCGGTTCCTCATATCACGAACCTGTTTGGTTTCACCCCGGTAGCCCATTACCTGCGCCAATCCGGTTACGCCTGGCTTCACATAGTGCCGAATCATATACTTATTGATCAATGGCTTGAATTTCTCATTGAGTTTTATGGGATGAGGCCGTGGGCCAACAACTGACATATCTCCTTGCAACACATTCAGGAACTGAGGAAATTCATCCAGACTGGACTTCCTGAGGAACGCTCCCAGACACGTAACCCGGGGATCATTTGTTGTGGCTTGCCTTGTTTCCGAATCCTGATTCACAATCATTGTCCTGAACTTAATGCAATAAAACGGTTTATTGCCTCTCCCGCTCCGAAGCTGGCGGAATAGGATTGGGCCGGGCGAGTCGCGCTTGATGAGGATTCCTAGAACGGGAATGAGCCAGGATAGTATGAACACAGAAGCCAGAACAGCAAATCCTATATCAAAAGCCCGCTTAAGGTGTTGGTTAAGGTGATTGTCCAACGGGATTGTGGAGATATCAAAGACCGGAATTTCATCATATCGCTCCAATACCAAGGTCCGCTGCTCAAACGAACGGTGATCGGAAACGAGTTTAACCTTTATCAAGGAGTCCATACCGAAATCAATCATTTTGCGCAGTTCGTTGTGCGTCATTTCGGGAAGGCAGCAAAACAATTCATCGATATTATTTTTTTCACAGAATGCCTTGGCATGTTCTAAGGGCCACTCCTCGGTATTTTTTTCAAAAAAACCATAAAATCGATAACCTAAGTCTGAATGCTGCATGAAGTGTCGCCTGACTTCTCTCGCCAAATTTGGTTCACCAAGAATAATGAATTTTCTTACTGCACTTCCCCCACTGGTCAGTGAAGAGGCATATAGAACCAGAAGCTTCCAAAGGGAAAACGACACAGCAAAAAGTAAATACATCAATCCAATCTGCTCAGGCTGATAGCTCTTTTTATACAGGATAATCAAGGAGGCAACCACGAGAAGGTGAATGATGATAAAACTCAATTGGCTTTTGATAATTTTCGAAAAGCCCCAATTTCGAGAAACTTGATAGGGCGCTGAGACCACAATCAGGAATAACCAAGCCAGGTTGCTGAAAATAATGAGGTAGATACTGTTTGCACGTTCAGCATCCAAAATGTCAATGCGGAGCACCGTGTAAGAAAGTAATATTGCCAGATTTAGCAGGAGAAGGTCACCAATAAACAATCCAAAGCGAATAGTCACGCCCATACTTGCAGTCTGCCGAAATGCAGCTTTAGGTTCCCAAGTTGGCCAAAATTAAGCACGTTTTAGCGAAAAAGAACCCCGTTGGCTTTTATAGTAGGCGATGAAACATTGGAGCATTAATGCGAAGAATACAACTCCTTGGTACCGGCCCAGAAATACTTCTGTCATTCCATAAATAATAAATGGAAAAAATACGAGCGTGCCTAGTGCGTCGCCATTCTTTACAGAGAGATAGATTGGCCGTCCGAGCATAACCAACAAACACGCCAGACCCAAGAGACCATTTGCCACATACGTCTCCATGAACTGATTATGAGGATTTAGGCTAGATGCCGCATAAGCTGTCATGTCATGCGTGGAGTAATATTCATTGAGGATGGTTTTATAGTCGCCGGTTCCAACACCAAGGAAAACATTTGAGTTCGCGTTGAGCGCGGACTCCCAAAGAGCCAAGCGCTCCCAGGAATCGTTTCTTAAGTACTGGGATCCTCCACGATTAAAACTATTGAACGCAAACATGCTGACTATCAGCGCAGAAACGAAAGCGACAAGGCGCACGCGCTTTGCCGAAATTTTTTCCAGAAGAAATTTGAGAATAAAGAATACCAGTACAAACAACATACTAGCAAATGCGGTTGTTCCCCCGGTCAACATCAAAACGAAGAACAGAAATATCAACAAAAACGTCAAAGCCAGTGGCGACCTGGCATATTCATCTTGATGCAAGGTATACAGCCCAAAAGTGATCGCCCCAATAAGATAGTAGGCCAAATAGGTTGGGTGTGAATCAATTACATGCGTAAACTTCTCGAAGAAGAATACCTCAGGGTCACCCGTCGACGCATACTCGTTGACCGCATAGGCAAGGCAAATCATCGACGCAAACACCAAACCGGAAGCGAAAGCCAAGAAAATAGTATTCAGACGTTGCTTCGTCATTCCACCAATTTTGTAAAACCCGATACGAAGCGCCACTAAGCTCAAACTCGTTTCGATAACATGGAGGCCCGTTTGCCGATCTTCTGTGTAGATCATACCAATAACCAGAATGAGCAAATACAGCAATACGCTCCAAATGGGCATTAGCAATCCTCCAGACCTGCCCTCCCCCTTCTTCACAAAGAGTGAAAGTACTACCAACACCACAAGCAGCCGGATGCTGAGAAATTGAGAAACAGGAATGAGGAAAGCTAATCCAACCATCAGACCAAATACTATGGCAGATCCTGATGAGGTATTTCGTTTCCAAATCCCAATCAACTTAGCAGCATATCTCTCAAGCATACAGCGTCTGGGTTTAGGCCACGGAATAATAAGATGACATTCGGTGGCACCGAGTCATTGCTTCATCAAGTTAACTTTTCTTTGCGCCAAAGGCCCCACTGCCTGAGTTTCTCACGAAACGCCAGGGCCAGAAATATGGAATTTGTTGTAAGATATCGAGTAAAGAGGCGCCTGGGCTCCTGAAAGAATCTGAATAGCCACTCTAACCCAAGCCGTTGCATGAATTGAGGCGCCCGTTTGGCGTCTCCCGCGAAAACCGGAAAAGCGCCACCAACGCCAAGCAATGGTGCATGCATTTTCTTGCTGTGCGTTGCCATCCATTTCTCTTGCTTCGGACAGCCCAGTGCCACAAACACCATGTTAGCGCCTGAGGCGTTGATCTGGTCGATATAGACATTCGAGTCTAACGATTGGTCAAAGGGTGGAGAAAACATTCCGGCAATGACCAAATCAGGATGCAACTCATTTATCCTTTTGCGTATGCGCTCCAACATCTCATTGGTTGTGCCAAAAAAATAGACTTTGAGCTGGTTCGTTGCGGCAAGCCTTATGAGGTCCGGAAAAGCATCCATGCCGGCAATGCGCTCTTGCCTGATACCGTGAAACGTCTGAAGCCATCCAAGCAGCGGAACGCCGTCTGCAAGCACCAATGACGAGCTGTTAACCTGGCTTGCAAATTCCGGAGGGTGGTCGGCCTCGATTGCCTTGTGGACTTTGGCGAAACAAACGACTCTTGATTCTCTACTCTTGGCCCAGCCTACGATTCGTGATAACGCTTCGTCATAGGCCACGATGTCCAGGTTCAAAGAAGCAACCAGTTTGACCGATCGGCTCATCCTTGAATCGGCGCTAAGGAGGCCTTAAGTTCATCATCCCCCTCATGGCTTTCGTAGTGAGCGGAGCCAAGTAGAGATAAAAAATAGCTGAAGAAAACAATTCCTTTATTTAGCGCTAGCATCGACTCAGTAAGACAAGAGAAAGCAAAAAGTGCGACGAACGCTATCATAAGAAAATCCTTCTTCTGAAAAGCCCGGTACGCGGGCCATAACAAGCACAACAAAAACAGTCCTATTCCGGGAATTCCTAACCCAATAAACGTCTGCAAATATTGACTGTGGGCGTTGTAGCTTATTTCTGGTCTATAGAGGAGGGGGCCATTCCTATCCTGATCCTCCTGGTAGGTACGTTGCAATTCATCCTGAACATCTCCGGTTCCCACGCCAACAAGAAAATTTCTTTTAATCAACTCCAGGCTGCTGTCCCAAATTAACTCTCTTGTCGATCTTCCGCCATACTGCTTGTCAATCGAGTACTCATTCCCGTAATTAATGGCCTCCTTGAAGCGCTCCAGGTTATACGGTAACAACAGAATCAATGTTGAAAAAACGGAAACTATCAATCCGCTAAGAATAACAGATCTCCAGATCTGCTTTTTCGAGAATCCATATACCACTATTCCAACCAACACAATGAACAAGAATCCGCCGATAACGGTCCTGGCTGAAAGCAACAAGGTAAAACCAATCAGGAAGCCCAGCACAACAGCTAGCAAGGCAATGGGAACGATCCGTTTCGAATACAAGTGATGCCCATAGTAGCGAAGCAATATGAAGATGCTGAAGCAACAATACATTGCCATATAGATGGCATGCATATCAATTATTTTCGTCAGCGGATGATAAAAGAAATGTTCCGTCTGACCGGTAACAAAGTATAAATAGGTTGCATTCATGAGGCAGATAATCCCGGCCAGGCTGCAAGCGGCAACAAAGGCAAGCAGGATTCGCTTTATCTGATCCGGTCTCAGTGCAGGAGAGCCAGAAAGCACTACTGGAAAAACAAGAAAGGATATTTTTTTCTCCAGCTCAAAAAAAGCCTGCCCTTGATTGGAGGAGTAGAGCACCCCTATCAAGTGCATGAAAAAGAATGGTATCAAGACTTGAAACGATATAGTACGATAAGAGAGTTGGCGATAGGAAAACCAGTTGATGAGTAGCAGAATGATGAAAACACTATTTACCTTCATTGAATAGGGAAGCGTAATAGCAATACAAAAAAGAATACTAAAGTACCTTGATTGATAGCTTCTAAACGCTTGAACAATATGCCTTATATCGATTAGCATGGATTCAGTTAGCTGCTCGCAGAGTCCTATTGTATAACCAAATCAATAGATTGGAAAGAACCAAAGCTTTCAACAACAGATTATGGTTCAAAATGGTACAAAGACACTGACTTCTTTAAGCCCAACAAGGTTTCCCGATATACCTTTCCGTCTGGAAATAGTTCGCACATTTCGCTTTCCGTCATAAGTCTGACCTCACTCACGCGACGAACGGCGTGCTCCCTGCTCGCAGCTTTCTTATAATGACCCATATCAAAATTCAAGGTCAGCATCACCCTAACAGAGAAGGGTAAAAACTGAAAAAAAGGAAATACCCAATGCGGTTCCATTGGGAAAAAATAATTCGGGGTCTGCACATAAAAGTTTTTCCCTACGCGTCTAACTTCTTGGGCCATCCGCTGTTGGGCCTCCTTTGTAAAGAGGTGCTCAATAACAGAATTTGAAAACACCACATCAAATTGTTTGTCTGCAATGGACGATAGATCACACGCATCACCCTTAACGCTTGTGAAACAAGTTGTATTTTTTACAGGCGAAATCTCGAGATTGAGAAGCGTAATATGAAAGGAATTATCAGGAGGGAAATCCATGCTCTCCCAATACTCCTCGGTCCCCCCTACATCCAATATTTGACAAATACCCTTCCACTTTGGCCTAAGCAATTGTTCAAGGAAGAATCCAAACCTCTTTTTCCGCCAGGAGTGACTCAAGGAACCATTACGGGCTGGATCAAGTACGTTCATTTGGCATCTAATAACCCAACAAAGGTAACAAATATTGCGCTGGATGATTGAATAAATCGGGTCAGCAAAATGCTCCTTACATAAAGCTAGGAGTCACGTAGCATTTCAGCGAAGGCC
>JANNAZ010000353.1:0-1604 GCA_031384895.1 Cyclobacteriaceae bacterium
CGGACTGGCTGGGATAATCCTGATCTTTGGCGAACATGTAGGCGATTTCTCCGAGCCCAGTTACACGCTTGGTATTTTCATGACTTTCCTGGGAAATATCTGCTGGGCATTTGGGACCGTTTGGGTGAAGAAGAGAACGCAAGCCACCAACGCATTCCTCGCCGCTGGACTACAAATGCTGTTCGGAGGAATTTTCCTTATTCCGATGAGTTTGACATTTGATAACTATACTACAATCCACTGGTCAACAGATATGGTGGCGGCACTCGTTTATTTGATTCTTTTCGGATCCGTAGCGGCGTATGCCAGCTATTCTTACGCTATCAAAAAACTCCCGATGACAATCGTTTCGCTGTATGCCTACATCAATCCCATCGTCGCCGTGATTCTGGGATCTATAGTGCTCAACGAACGCCTTAACTTGAGGATCGGAATTGGTATTTCTATTACCCTGGCCGGCATTTATGTCGTCAACCGAGGATACCAGATAGGGAGTTTCATCAGAGCCCAGTTTTCAAAATAGCAAGCATATGTATACCATCCCATTTCAAACTACCGCATGGAAGGACCTTCCGCAAACTATGCACCCTGGCGAAACCGGGGTAGCGCGCTGGCAGACAAAAAGGTATGGTGATTTACGCATCCGACTTGTCAACTACTCGGCGAATTACAAAGCTGACCATTGGTGTACGTTAGGTCACATCCTGCTGTGTTTGGAGGGCGAGTTGACTACAGAAATCCAGAACGGAGAACCTGTTGTTCTCACGGCTGGAATGTCGTATGAAGTTTCAGATAATTTAAGTTCGCATCGCTCCTCAACTGCCAACGGCGCAACCCTGTTTATTGTCGATGGTGGGTTCCTTCGCGAAGAAAAGAATACCAACGGCTAGTCTATGGAAAAAGAACACCGCTACACCGCAACGATCACCTGGACCGGCAACCGGGGAACAGGAACCTCTGGCTATACAGCCTACGACCGCGACCACACAATCGGGGCACCTGGCAAGCCTGAAATCCTGGGATCTTCCGATCCGGCATTTCGCGGAAATAAAAACCGATACAACCCCGAGGATAGTTTTGTCGCGGCGCTTTCCGCTTGCCATATGCTTTGGTACCTCCACCTCTGCGCCGTAAACGGTGTCATCGTGGAGCGCTATGTAGACAATGCATCGGGAACGATGGCCGAAAATCAGGACGGCAGTGGCCAGTTTTCAGAAATAGTTTTATGTCCGGAAGTGACGATTCGCTCCGATGATATGCGGGAGAAAGCTAAATCGCTGCACGAAGAAGCTCACGGCATGTGCTTCCTTTCGCGGTCGGTAAACTTTCCAGTACGGCACAAACCCAGTGTCAACACAGTATGAGTTCAATGGCTTGGTTTGATCGCAAACTTTCCTTCGGCCTACCCAAGGAAATGCTGCCCTACTACCTGGAACGGCTGGAGGGCACTATCGCACGCATTGAAAAGAAAGTACTTGAAAAGCCGGATGTGCTTCTCTCCACCCAACTGAACGGGAAGTGGTCTGTCAAAGAGCACATCGGTCATCTGGCTGAAGTTGCCGGGGTGGCCAACGTCCGAATTCGAGAGATTGGTGAAGGCAAGC
>JANNAZ010000364.1:0-2847 GCA_031384895.1 Cyclobacteriaceae bacterium
CTCGCTCCTCTTCAAACGGAGCTCGATAGCATTGCCCATGTCAGCGACCTTCCTTCACTACTTGCTGCAATGGCCCATCTTCACACCATCGGGACCCGACCGGCATTTTCATTTTATGTGGGGCAGGATGACAAGATCAGCACCAAGTATGCGCTTTTCTTCGGTCAGGGAGGGCTCGGCCTGGGCGATCGGGATTATTACTTTAATAAAGACGACCGGACGGTCAATATCCGCAATGAGTATGTAAAGCATGTGCAGGCCATGCTCAGCCTGATCGGGCAAGAGGAATCGACGGCGGGCAAGAATGCGACTTCGATCATGATGCTGGAAACGGATCTTGCCCAGGCTTCCCGAAAATTGGAAGCTCTGCGTGACCCGATCAAGAACTACAACAAGATGAGTATTAAGAAATTCCGGTCGCTCACACCTTCTATCAACTGGACCGGGATGCTACCAGTTATGGGAATTCCTTCCGCAGATACAGTCATCGTTGGACAACCTGAGTTCTTCAGTGCACTCAGTAAGTTGTTGCGCCGCTACTCAATTGAGGAGTGGAAGGCTTACCTGGTCTGGAATTTGGTGGATGGTTATGCGCAGTACCTCAACAAGAGCGTTGAGCAGCAGAACTTCAAGTTCTTTTCTACGGTCATGAATGGAGTCGTACAACAGCGACCAAGATGGAAAAGGGTTGTACAACAGACGAATGGGTATCTCGGCGAACTGATTGGCCAGGTGTATGTTGACGAGTACTTGCCCAAAGGCTCTAAGGAAAAGC
Organism: Cyclobacteriaceae bacterium; assembly: GCA_031384895.1. Classification (GTDB taxonomy): domain Bacteria; phylum Bacteroidota; class Bacteroidia; order Cytophagales; family Cyclobacteriaceae; genus ELB16-189. Next base: position 776 of record JANNAZ010000364.1, read on the forward strand.
TACTTGAGATCGGAAATTCCATCCGAGATGTATACGCTGAACGCATCCGCAATCTGGATTGGATGAGCGACGAGACGAAAGCCAAGGCGCAGCGCAAGCTGTCGAAGATTGTCATGAAGGTGGGATATCCAGATAAGTGGAAAGATTTGAGTGCGCTGGAGGTAGATCGGAATTCCTATTGTGCCAACGTCCGTCGAGCAAATGCCTGGCGACACACCTACCAAATGTCCAAGTTCGGAAAGCCGGTTGACCGCACGGAGTGGGGCATGTACCCACAAACGTACAATGCCTACTATAACCCCAGTAACAATGAGATCGCCGTTCCGGCATGCAATATCCTCGTTCCTGGCTATGAAGGCCGCATGCCCGATGATGCAATTTTGTACGGAATTATTGGCGGATCAACGTTCGGTCATGAGATTACCCATGGGTTTGATGACCAGGGGAGTCAATACGATGAGAACGGGAATCTTAGCAACTGGTGGACGTCTGAGGACCGGGCGAAGTTTCTGGTGAAAACGAAACGAATTGTTGATCAATTCAGCGCGTATACCGTGCTCGATAGCATTCATGTAAACGGTGATGCTACGCAGGGCGAGAACATTGGCGACCTGGGTGGTGTGATCATGGGGTATGAGGCATTCAAGAAAACCGCCCAATACAAGGAAAATCAAATCATCAATGGGCTCACGCCCGATGAGCGGTTCTTCCTCGGATACGCATATGCGTGGATGATCAATACCAAAGATGAATCCATTGCGCGTCAAATCATGACGGATGTGCATGCGCCGTCGGAGTTCCGGGTCGTAGGGCCACTTAGCAATATGCCGGAGTTTCATAAAACATTTGGCATCAAACCAGGCGACGCGATGTACCGGCCCGATAGCATCCGCGTGGTAATTTGGTAAGAAACAAAACGTAAATAAATATGAAAACTGGACAACTGGTGATGATTTTGGTTACAATTGGATCACTTGCATTCGGCGTTTACGAGTACACAAACACGCAGGAGGCAAGCAACGCGTTGGAGACCGCAAACGCCCGGGCCGCTGCATCGGAAGCTGCTGCTAAGCAGCAACAAATGATCGCCTCTGAACAAAGAAATGCGGCGGAGCGAGCAGTTGAAGAAGTCAGAAATGCGATGATGTTGGCAGCGGCAGAACAAGCCAAGGCAGAAAAGGCCCTGGAGGATTGCTCAAGACGTCGCAAATAGTTCAGGCCTCTCCGTGAAAATCAAGGAGTTTAAGCTGGAGCGATATTTTTCGAAGTACGAATTCAGCGCGCGATACTTGCTGTCCAGCTCCGATTGTGATGGAATGAGCCTGGAGTACGTACTCCAGTGTGCCGGAGAAGAAGAATCCAGACTTTGGCATGATCTGAAACTTGGGTACACCGAGTCGAAGGGCCTTCCGCAACTTCGTGAAGAAATTGCGCGCCAATACACCACGATGGCCCCCGAGAATGTAATTGTGTTGTCCCCGGGAGAGGCGAACTTCTGCCTGATGAATGTGCTACTGGAAAAAGACGACCATGTTGTGTGCATGTCACCCGCCTACCAATCGTTGTACCAGGTGGCAGAGAGCCTCGGGTGTCGCATGAGCTATTGGAAGCCCAACGAGTCAACCTGGCACTTCGATCCAGCTGACTTGCGGTCACTGGTTACGCCAAAGACCAAACTGATCATTCTGAATTTTCCGCATAACCCGACAGGCTTCCTTCCTACAGAAAAAGAAATCAGGGAAATCATCGGGATTGCCCGGGAACATGGGATTGTGATTTTCTCCGATGAGATGTATCACCAGTTGGTGCATGACCCTTCACGATCCAGTCCTTCCCTGTGTGACTTGTACGAAAACGCAGTCTCCCTCTGGGGCATGGCCAAGTCGTTTGGGCTGGCTGGCTTGGAGTTCGACCCGAATTTTATCCTCGCTGATGCGCTCGACCAAAGCTTTGCAATCTTCTGTTTTGAAAAGCAGGCCATTTTTCCAAAATATTCGTCCTTCGGCTTTGTTGCCCCAATTCGCTACAAAACGTGCGATATGGCCTTTTGGCAAAAAATCAGGAAACCAAAG
>JANNAZ010000373.1:0-3982 GCA_031384895.1 Cyclobacteriaceae bacterium
CGATGCAAGTGTAAATACCAGCGCTACGGTTCCCATGAAAGGGGTCTTGTTCCAAAATCCTCCCATGCTAGTAATCTCGCGGGTATGTATACGTTCGTATAGTGAGCCGGCCAAAATAAACAACGCGCCTGTACTAATGCCGTGGGTGATCATCTGCATCACCACCCCCTGCATGGCAAGTTCATTGAAGGCAAATACCCCAAGGATCACAAAGCCCATATGGCTGACGCTGGTGTAGGCCACCAGTCTCTTTAAGTCTGTTTGCGCGAATGCCAGGATGGCTCCATACAAAATCCCGATCACACCCAGGAGCATGGCCCAAGGTGCAAACTCTGCGGCTGCGGATGGGAATAGCGGCACAACAAAGCGGATCAAACCGTAGGCGCCCGTTTTGAGAAGAAGGCCGGCGAGAATCAAACTGCCCGCTGTCGGTGCTTGTGAGTGAGCATCAGGCAACCAGGAGTGGAATGGTACGACCGGAAGCTTTACAATGAATGCAGCCAGGAATCCCAGCATAAGCCATCGCCCTACGTTTTGCGGCAGGTCGGTGCCCAACAGTTGGAAATAATCAAACGTATAGATGCCGCTTTGGCTTCCATGGACAAAATACAAACCCAGGATGGCCAGCAACATGAGCAAACCGCTTGCTTGGGTGAAGATGAAAAACTTGTAAGAGGCATATTGGCGGTTTTCATGACCCCAGATGCCAATGAGGAAGTACATCGGAATCAGCATGACCTCCCAGAAGAAATAGAAAAGGAACAGGTCCATGGTGAGAAAAACTCCGGCTATCCCTGCCAACACCCACAATAAATTGAAATGAAAAAATCCGACACGGTATTGAATTTCATTCCAAGAAATGAGAACAGCGAGTATGCCCAGGAAGAATGTCAACACAAGCATGAGCAGACTCAGCCCATCGAGTGCCATGGAAAAGCTAATGCCGAAGCTCGGAATCCAACGCATGCTCCATTGGATGATCCACGGAGATCCATCCGCATCGACCTGACTCCAGGTTGCCAAAATGAGAATGAGGGCGGCCACCAGCGATGCAAGGGCAATCCATCTTGAGTAGGTAGGGTTCCATGCGCTTGCCACCCATGCAATCACGCCGCCAATTAGAAGAATCAATATGAACGAAATCAAAATCATTTCACATTCTGTCTTTAGCATTTAACTAAACAACCCCAACGTCAAAACAATAATTCCTCCAACAACGATACCCATGATGTACCACCGCAGTATTCCGCTTTGTGTAAAGGAAAATAGCCGGTTAAATCCTTCGGCAGTGGCAACGATTGCCGCGTAAAACTTATCTACAACATCATTTTTGTTTACGTTGGCTAGAAAGACAAATGGCTTTACCAGGATCGTATCGTAGAGGGTGTCAAACCCCCAGCCGCTGAACCAAAATTGATGAAGTCCGTTGAATGAATTTTTGACCTTGTCCGACAATTCCGGCTTCTTTAGGTAGAAAACATACGCCACGTACACCCCAGACAACGCTACGACTGCTGCCACCACTTGCATTACCCACTCCATGTTTTCGGCATCAGGCCGGAGGGATATGGAAGGGAGAACCGGATTCAGAAAATCAGACAACAAGGTAAAATGCCCGAGCGTGTGAGGCAATTCGATAAAGCCCCCGAGCAACGAAAGTGTGGCGAGGATGATCAAGGGTATGGTAATGAACTTCCCAGGCGAGTGACCAACGTGCGTTTTCTCAGTCCCAAAAAAAGTAATGAACAGCATCCGGAAGGTGTATATTGAAGTGACGAACGCACCCAACAGCGCAGCGGCAAAGAACCAATTATTTCCATTTGCTCCGGCCCACGCCAACCAGAGAATTTGGTCTTTGCTGTAGAACCCCGCCGTAATCAGTGGCAAGGCGGCCAACGATGAAGCTCCAATTAAGAAAGTCCAATAGATTACAGGAAGCTTCTTTCGTAATCCCCCCATCTTAAACATGTCGTGTTCGTGGTGCAATACCATTATCACAGCGCCTGCTGCCAGGAAAAGGAGGGCCTTGAAGAATGCATGGATCATGAAATGAAAGATCGCAGCAGACCAGGCGCCTACACCCAATGCAAGAAACATATAGCCGATTTGGCTGATGGTAGAATACGCGAGCACTCGCTTAAGATCAAATTGCGTAAGCGCTGCGAAACCCGCCAACAGCAAGGTTGTTGCGCCAATTATCCCCACGATAAGCAAGGCTAATGGTGCGAGTTCAAAAATCACGTGTGTGCGGGCGATGAGGTAAACGCCAGCGGTGACCATGGTGGCGGCATGTATGAGCGCGCTCACCGGAGAAGGTCCCGCCATAGCATCGGGCAACCAGGTTTGCAATGGCAGCTGCGCCGATTTTCCTACGGCGCCGCCCAGCAAAAGCAAAGCGATTAGTAGGGGGGCTTGTGATCCGGCTGTCCAAACCTGAGGAGCCTGAGCCGCGATAGATTGGATGTTTAGCGTGTGAAATGTTTGAAAAAGCATGAAGAGGCCAATCGCCATGGCCGTGTCACCCACGCGCGTCACGATAAACGCTTTTCTTGCGGCATACCCGTTCTTCTCATCCGTGTACCAGAACCCGATCAACAGGTAGCTGCATAAGCCGACACCTTCCCAACCCAGGTATAGCAAAACCAGGTTGTCGGCCAGCACCAGAATAAGCATAGAACAGACAAACAGATTCAGGTAAGCAAAAAACCGGGTGAAGCCATCGTCGGTTGCCATAAACTCGGCAGAGTAAACGTGGATGAGGAAACTGACAAAGGTGATCACAAAAATAAAAACCAAGGAAAGGGCATCGAGCTGAAGCGCAAAATCTGGCGAGAAGTCGCCCACACTAATCCAGACCCATAAAACTTGGTGATACGAATTGATCGTGCCGGCAGTCGACATGAAATCAACGCCCACAAGAATAGTAACGAGCGCCGCCAACCCGACACTTCCCGCGCCAATTGCTCCGGCAACAGCCCGCGACAGCCTGGCCCCGGCAACAACCAGGATAAACGCCCCCGTGAAAGGGAGAACGGGTACAAGCCAGAGTAGTTCTTTCATTCCACGTTCAGTTGTCTGTATTCCGTAAGTAGTGTCTTCATACCAAAATCGTGCTTCGTAAATCTAAAATCCGCTATCCTTTCATTTTGCTGGCTGCATCACTGTCCAGCGTTTTTAATTGATGGTAGATCTGCAGTATCAGTGCCAGCCCAACAGAAACTTCAGCCGCGGCCATGGTCAATATGAAAATAAACATCACCTGTCCATCCGCCTGTCCCCATTTTGACCCTGCCACGATGAAAGCCAAACCTGAAGCGTTCAGCATTATTTCTACCGAGATGAGCATGAAAATGATGTTGCGCCTGATCAACACGCCGACGAGGCCAATCATGAATAAGATGCCCGCCAGCAGTAAACCAAGTCCGATAAAGTCAGTCTTCATATTTCAATTTGCTCTTCTAAAATCTTTCTCTCCCTCCTCTTTTCCCCTCGCTCCTTGGAGCGGAATGTCCAAGGAACAAAAACGGGGTGAGGATCATTCCTCTACTGCTTCCAAAAAACGATGAACAACCTTTTTCTTTTGCCTTCCCAGGTGGTAGGCGCCGACGATACCCGCCATCAGCAGCATACCGCTCAATTCCACTCCTACTATATATGGTCCATACAATGACATGCCCACGGCTTTCGAATCCACGATATGACTGGACAAGCCCTGAGAATCTTCGGTGGCAATAACATAGATCAATTCAATGGTCAATATGATTGACAAGAGTGCTGGTCCGATCCAAATCTTTGGAGTTAGCCAGCTTTTTTCTTCTTCTGCTGATTCAGTCTTCAGGTTGAGCATCATGATGACGAAAATAACCAGCACCACAATGGCGCCAGCATAAATGATTACTTCGAGTGCCGCGGCAAAGGGTGCGCCCAGTATGAAAAATATGACCGACATGGAAAGAAAAGAAACGACCAGGTACAGCAGGGC
>JANNAZ010000379.1:0-2265 GCA_031384895.1 Cyclobacteriaceae bacterium
CCGCCCCAGTTGCCGTCGACGTGGCAGTGCGAGCAAGCCACGCCCAGCGAGGCCGCATAGACGCTCATCGTCAGACCACGTCCGTCTGGCTCGCCAGCAAACGTCGCCCGATGGGTGGAGGCGATTGACTCCCAGTCGGCACGTGGGAGCCGAGCGGGCGTCATGCGGCCACGATGGCAACTCCAACAGGTCACGCCACCCCGGGCCCTGAGCGGACCGTCGTTGAGTCCGCGCACCATGCGCGCCATGCGCCGCGCGAAGTCGAACGTCGGCTTCGACGCATCTCGGGCGTCGGTCGCGGCATGGCAGTGGCTGCACTCGACGCCAAGCGCCGTGTTGTATTCACGGGACTCCGCATGGGCCGACGGACTCTGCGCCTGCGCTGCACCAGCAAGTCCACACACGGCCAGTCCAACGAGGAACCCGCTACGCGCGATCATGGTCCTCCGGGTACCCACGATTCAGACCGCGCGGCACGCGCTCGACTCGAGCATCGCCTTCAGTGTCGACAGATCCTGGCGATTCGCACGGCGCATGGCCCAACTCATGAACGGCGCCAGCCACCGAGAGAAACCGCTCGGCGTTCCCCGGTTCCTCAGGGTCATTGCGGTGTGACCCTCGGCGGTCGCGCGCCAGGCATACGTGGTCTCGATGGGAAACAGCCCCTCGGCCGTGCGCATCACGAACCGCACGCCCGGCACTCACTCCATGACTTCATAAGTGTAGGCCAGGCGCCGGCCCAGGAAGTGCGCCACAAACGCCATGCGGGAGCCGACGCGCAGCGGCGGGTCGGTCTTCCACTCCATCGACGTGATTGTTCACCTACCACTCCGGCGTGTGGCTCGGCCAGGGTCGGATAACGCTGATTATCGGACCCTGGTCCGTCCGTGGCAGCGGATCGCGCCGTAGTGTCTCGATGCCGACATTGTTGACATCGGAGTGCCCGTGATGCTTACATCGTAGGCGAGATGGCTTCTGGTCCGCTCGGCGAGTTCGAAGTCCTGGTGTTGATGGCCGTGCTGCACCTCGGGGAGGGGGCGTACCCGCCCGCCGTACGCTCCGCTATCGAGGGCCGTACCGGCCGGCCGGTGTCCCGCGGGGCCGTCTACGTGACCCTGGATCGGCTGGAGTCCAAGCGGCTCCTGGCCTCGCGCCTCGAGGCGGCGGAGAGCGTAGCGGCCGGGCGTCAGCGCCGCTTCTATCGCACGTCGCTGCGCGGGCTCCAGGCGCTGCGGCGCGCGCTCTCCGCGGTGCAGCGCATGCGCGTCGGGATCGAGCCGCTGCTGGAGGACCGGTGACGCCGAGCCTGCCCCGCGTCGTTGTCGCGTTGCTCCGGCGCGTCGTGCCGGCGCGCGATCGTGCCCAGGTGCTGGCCGAGCTCGACGACGACTACAGACAGCTGCGGGCCACGCGTTCCAGGTGGGCATCCGCCCCGTGGCTCTGGCGCGAGTCGGCATCGCTCGCGTGGGCGTTTGCACGGCACGCCGTGACGTCGGCGCGGAACTGGGGCCCGATCTGGAGCCGGGACGCGCGGCTGGTCGTGCGCGGGCTGCGGCGGGCGCCGCTGGCGACGCTCGGTGCCGCCGCGACGCTGGCCGCCGGCTTCCTGGCCCTGCTGGTCACCGCCGGTCTGTCGAGCGCCTTGCTGTTCCGGCCGGTGTCGGCCATCCATGGAGACGCGGTGCGACGCGTGGCGTCGGTGGACGTGAGCGGGCGTGCCAGCTACCGGCTGTCGTTCCTCGAACTCGAACGCGTCCGCGACGCACTCGCCGGCGGCGCCGCGCTAGCCGCCGTGAATCTCCAGCCGGTCGTCCTGAGGGCCGAAGGCGCCGATGTCCAGACGATGGTCGAGGTCGTCGATGGCGCCTACTTCGGCCTCATCGGGGCGCCGATGGTGATGGGTCGGGAACTGGTATCGAGTGATGACCGGATCGGCGCGCCGCCGGTCGTCGTGATCGGCGAGGCCCTCTGGCGGCGCCGGTTCGGCGGCGATCCGCTGATCGTCGGCCGGACGCTCGACTTGAACCACACGTCGTTCACGGTGGTTGGCGTCACGGCGACGACGGGAGCAGCGAGCGCGCTCGGCGCCGGTGTGGATGCCTGGGCGCCGTTGGCGCAGGGCGACGCGCTCCTCAGCGCCGGGTGGCGTACGGACCTCGACGCGCGGTGGTTCTCGGTGTTCGTCTTGCCCGCCGCCTCGCTTGCCGAGATCGACGTTCGCCTGGCCAGCGCCGCCGCCGAACTCGCGCGCCGTCACCCGGAGCG
>JANNAZ010000395.1:0-5643 GCA_031384895.1 Cyclobacteriaceae bacterium
GGCGCATGGGCCGTTAGAAAAGCGAAAAGGGAACCTTGAATGGGTTCCCTGATTGCTTAGTATGTATTTTATTTTCTTAGGTCAAGTTCCGCTAAGATCGAACGATAGCGGGTGATATTGGTCTTCTGGAGGTAGCTCAGAAGCTTCTTGCGATGGCCCACGAGGTTGAGGAGGCCCTGCTGGGTAGAAAAGTCTTTTTTGTGTCCTTTCAAGTGCTCGGTTAATGAATTAATCCGGTAGGTGAAGAGGGCAATTTGGGATTCTGGAGAGCCTGTGTCTTTTGCTGATTTGGCGGCTCCGTGCTTGGTGAAAAGTTCCTTTTTTTTGGTTGAATCGAGTTGCATCGCTTAAGATTTACTGCTTTTTGGTCTGTTAATAATCGCGCAAAAGTAAAGGAAATCAGCAAAACCACAAAATTTGAACATACTCCCAATAGGCCCTACTTGGCTCTAAGCCTCCGTTTTAGCTTTTCGACGACCACTTGGTAGTAATCGGAATCAAAAAGACGGGCATCCAGCCGCGCTTGGCGCAGGAAAACCAGTCCAATTAGGGCTAGAATTACATCAGCAGCCCAGATACCAGCCGGAACAGAGACTTTTTCCTGAAGGGCCCACTTTTCACCCGTGCTGACAATAAGGTAAAAGAGAATAAAAAAGAAAATAGAAAAGATCACAGGAACGCCCAATCCCCCCTTTTTGATAATTGAGCCCAACGGCGCCCCAATGAGAAACATGACAATACACGCGATCGAATTGGATAGGATCTTATGCCATTGGATCTGGTACACCTGCCGTTCGTGCTCTTGGTTGACGCGTGTCGTATTCATATTCAGCAGCTGACTCTTGAGCGTTCTTGTTTGGTTCAACGCAGTGGCAATCTCTTCGGCTGTTGGCGGTATCTTGAACAGGCTGTCCGATGCGCTGCGGGTTTCCAACTTAATTTGATCGGATGGAGTTAGCTTAAAGTCCAGCGCAAAGGGTGCAGGAAACGGGTCGTTGATGGCGCTGATGGAATCTCGTTCCCGTTTGAACGGCATCAACTCAGGTGGCACCTCCAGGGTGTCCCCTTTGAGGTGATAGCTGAATAACGTGTGCTGCAAACGGAATCGGCCTAAGTCATTCTGGCTTATCTCGGTAGATAACGAGTCCATATCCTTGTCCAACTGAAAGACACTACGCATAATCCGGTTACCCTGAAACCATCGCTTGTCGGTCCGGGCAAGTCCAAAAGAGGATAAGTCAAAGACGATCTCGGTCTTACCAAATTGTGTTTTGCGAAGGGACTCCTGAGTAGATCCTTCAGACCCAATATTCTGCCCGTCGGCGCCCTCATTGTATTCAGTTCCTTTGTAGAGCTCCAGTTTCAGGTAATGGTCATTGAGAATGGTGTACATTCTGCCAGAGTCGGCGATAGTCACCTGCTTGTTTCCGATCCTTCCTCGATGGTCATATATGATCACCCCCTTGAGGGATGCGCCATCCGGGAATTTCCGATTGACCTTAATACTTATATCTGGAATTCCAGAATAGAACGCCCCTTCTTGGAGGTCCAGGGCCGGCTTCTTTTGCTTGATGTCATAAAGGAGGCTGTAGGCCTCCAGGGCAGCCTTTGGCACCCAGGTATTGTTGACGTAGAAGGCGAAAAAGGTCAGTAGAATAACCATCAAAAAAATTGGTATCAGGCTTCTGGAAAGCGATATACCCAGAGACTTAATTGCGGTGATCTCAAAATGCTCGCTCAGGTTTCCGAAGGTGATCAGGGAGGACAATAGAATAGCTAGCGGCAGAGCCAGGGGGGTCATGAATATGGCAAAATAGAATAGCAGGGTGCCCACTACATCCCATCCCAGGTCTTTTCCAATTATATCATCAAAGTACTTTAGCATGTGCTGAAGTAGCAAGATGAAAACAACCACGAGGAACGTGAGGATGAAAGGCCCTATGAAGGAGGTTAGGATAAGCTTATCAATCTTTCGCATGGCGGAACTCCCATCTCAAAAATAAGGCCATTTTGAACGCTTTCCTGAACTATTCAGGTAAATGACAAAAGTTTCTAAATTTGCGCCTCCTTTTGGCGAGGTAGCTCAGTTGGTTAGAGCATCGGATTCATAACCCGAAGGTCGGCAGTTCAAATCTGCTCCTCGCTACATCCTTTGGTTAGGCTCATCCGGAAAGCGATCGGGCGATCCCGGAGCGCTCTCCGCTTCTCTCCAACGCCTACGGTGGTACAACCGGAAGCACAGGTGTTTGAATTCCTTAAGAAAGCATTGCAAACCTTCTGGAGTCATTTGACGTTGAGGAAAATTACTATATCTTCCATACGAATCAGAGACGATGGAAACAAACATGATAAAGAAGCAGCTTTTTACAGCAGATTATGAGCTTCATGCATCGGCAAAAATGCTGTACCCCTATATTCAGACCGCGAGTGGTCTGTCCGAGTGGTTTGCCGATGATGTACGAATCAGTCCGGAAAAAGTCTTCACTTTTGTTTGGGATCATGAAGAACACAAGGCGATCATTTCTTCTCACCGCACAAATCATTTTGTTCGGTTTGAGTACTTACCGGAGTCCGCAGAGGATAGCAAGGACCCTTCATACGTTGAGCTCAACCTCGAGGTAAATGAACTAACCCAAATGACGTTCTTGAAGATTTACGATTATTCCGATTTCGACGATATGCATGAATTGCAGGATCTGTGGGATGGCCTCGTCGAGAAATTCAAGACCGTTGTAGGCGGCTAGCTCGCTGCTGCCCTGCCGGGATCATAGGTTAAACCAATACGTAAGCTTTATAACAATCGCCCTATTCTTTGGCGTGAAATTTTCGTTCGGCTGCAACTCAACTGCAGGGAACAAAATAAATTGGATGAGCGGGTGAATAGCCTTTTACTCTGACCAGCGATGCCTACTTTTGCTGACTAACTGTATTGTATGCTCCCTTCCATTAATCCCGTTGAAACCATGGCCTGGCGTAAACTAACTTCCCACTTCCTCGAAATGCAGGCCTTCTCCCTGCGCGAAGAATTCTTCCGTGATCCGCAACGCTTCGAAAAATTTCACCTGACCGCTGAAGATATCCTTGTCGATTTCTCGAAAAACTGCCTGAACGAAGATACCTTGGCCTACTTCATCGAACTGGCCGAAGAGTGCAATTTGCAAGAAGCCGTTGATGCCCTGTTCCTCGGTCGCCAGATCAACCAGACGGAAGGAAGAGCTGTCCTTCATGTGGCGTTGCGAAACCGAAGTAATCAACCCGTCCTTATCGATGGTGAGGATGTCATGCCTGAGGTCAACCGGGTATTGGGTCAAATGAAAACATTTTCAGGCCGTCTGCTTTCGGGAGAATTTAAAGGCTATTCGGGTAAGGCCATTACAGATATTGTCAATATCGGAATTGGTGGGTCTGATCTGGGCCCACTAATGGTGACAGAAGCGCTACGTCCATATCACCTGCATATCCGCCCTCATTTTGTTTCGAATATAGATGGAACGCATCTGGCAGAAACGCTCAAGAAGGTAAATGTGGAAACGACACTGTTCATTATCGCCTCCAAGACCTTCACCACTCAGGAAACAATGACCAACGCACAATCTGCAAAGCAATGGTTCCTGCAACAAAGCACAAACCAAGGCGATGTAGCCAAACACTTTGTAGCCGTCTCAACAAATGAGAAGGCGGTGAAAGAATTCGGCATCTCACCCGAAAACATGTTTGTCTTCTGGGACTGGGTGGGTGGCCGGTACTCCTTGTGGTCGTCGATTGGGCTATCCATTGCATGCACGCTGGGCTACACCGCTTACGAACAATTACTCGACGGGGCACACGCGATGGACAACCACTTTCGCAACACAGCCTTCGACAAGAACATTCCGTTCCTTCTGGCGATGATCGGAATCTGGCATACAAACTTTTTTGATGCGCAAAGCGAGGCCATCCTCCCCTATGATCAATATATGCATCGGTTTGCTGCCTATTTTCAGCAGGGCAACATGGAAAGCAACGGCAAGTCCATTGACCGCAACGGACAACCCGTACTGTACCAAACGGGTCCTGTCATATGGGGCGAACCTGGCACAAACGGACAGCATGCCTTTTATCAGTTAATCCATCAAGGAACAAAATTGATTCCGTGCGATTTTCTGGCACCGGCAATAAGCCACAATCCGATTGGAGATCACCACGACATACTGCTCTCAAACTTCTTTGCGCAGGCTGAAGCGCTGATGATGGGGAAAACAGAAGATGAAGTAAGACAGGAACTGGAGAGGCAAGGGCTCACAAAAGAGCAGATCACTTTTCATTTGCCCTACAGGGTCTTCGCGGGAAATCGACCCACCAACTCAATCCTGTTTAAACAATTGACACCTCGGACGTTAGGTAGTCTCATCGCCATGTATGAACACAAAATTTTCGTTCAAGGCGCTATCTGGAACATTTTCAGCTTTGATCAGTGGGGCGTGGAACTTGGTAAAGTATTGGCTAAAAAGATCCTTCCGGAACTCACCTCAACCGGGCATGTGACAGGGCATGATGCCTCCACCAACGGGTTAATTAACTATTTCAAACGATTGAAGGGGCTGTTATAAGCAGATCGCGTAAAAATGCCTCCCTTCTGCCTATTTTTGGCTCTACTTATTAGCCTTTGAACAAACTAACCTTTTCCAAATTAGGCGTCTTCACGTCCGGGGGCGATGCGCCTGGCATGAATGCCGCTATCCGTGCTGTTGTTCGCGCCAGCAGTTACTATAACATCGATTCGTGGGGTATCACGCGTGGGTATGAAGGGATGATCGATGGAGAGATCACCAAGCTAGGTACACGCTCAGTAGGAAACATTATTCAGCGTGGCGGGACCATACTGAAGTGCGCTCGCAGCGATAGCTTCCATACGAAGGAAGGACGTGCAAAAGCAATCGCCAACCTGAAGCGTTACGGGATCGACGCGCTGGTTGCCATTGGCGGTGATGGTACATTCCGTGGTCTGCACGAACTAGTCAAAGAATCTGGGATACCCTCAATCTGCATTCCGGGAACAATTGACAATGACATCGCCGGCACCGATTATACAATCGGTTATGACACGGCGACCAATACAGCTGTCGAAGCTATCGACCGCATTCGAGATACCGCTTTGTCGCATAATCGCTTGTTCTTCATTGAAGTCATGGGTAGACATTCTGGATATATCGCCATCAACAGTGCCATTGCCGGAGGCGCCGTTGCAGTTATTATCCCGGAAGAGCCTACGTCCTTCGAAGAACTCTATAGCTTGCTCGAACAGAGCGGCAAGGCAAACAAGAAATCAAGTCTTGTTGTCGTAGCCGAAGGATCTGCAATAGGTGGAGCCATGGATCTGGCGCGTATGGTTGCAGAAAGATCCTCCTATTTTGACATTAAGGTGACCATCCTTGGCCACTTGCAGCGAGGTGGCTCCCCCACGTACTTTGACCGTGTCCTTGCAAGCCGCATGGGCCTGGGGGCTGTAGAGGGTCTCCTTCGGGGAGAAAAAGACTGCCTGGTAGGGGTTCAAAACAACAAGATTGTCTATAATCAGTTTGAAGATATAATGAACGGTCAGACGCATATCATTGACAAGGAATCGCTTCGTCTCGCCAAAATTCTTTCCATATAATTTGTGAC
>JANNAZ010000404.1:0-24049 GCA_031384895.1 Cyclobacteriaceae bacterium
TTGCCGTTCCAAGAATTTGGTCCAAGTTTCAGGAAAAGATTCTGGAGAAAATGCCAGAACCGAAATTCAGTCGATTGATTTCTATTCCCCTTATCGGTTCTATCATCAAGAAATCCATTCGAAAGAAGTTAGGATTAAATCGTGCAAAACTGTTCTTCTCTGGAGCAGCACCACTAAGCTTAAGCCAGTTGCTTTGGTGGCAAAAGCTTGGCGTTACCATTTTTGAAGTATATGGAATGACAGAAGACTGCGTGTACGCTCACTTTAATAGTCAGAACGCATACAAGTTCGGAAGTGTCGGTAAGCCGTTACCCGGCTTGGAAGTAAAAATTGCATCAAACGAAGAGATCTGTGTAAAGTCCGACTACCTCATGCGCGGTTATTACAAAGAGCCGCAGCTTACTGCAGAAATGTATGATGGAGATGGGTTTCTAAAAACGGGAGATACCGGAGTCATCGATGAAAATGGTTTTCTAACCATTGTTGGTCGGGTTAAAGATCAGTTCAAAACAGACAAGGGAAAATACATCTCGCCGGCGCCTATCGAAATGAAACTCATGGAAAACCAGGACATCGCCCAGGTATGTGTGGTCGGCATGGGCATTCCGCAACCAATCCTACTGACTGTACTTACGGAAGCAGCTAAGCAGAAAAGCCGAGACGAAATTACAGCCAGCCTCCTGGCAACAATGGATATCGTCAATGACCACCTTGACTCATATGAGAAGTTGGAGACGGCTGTTATAATGCAAAAAGACTGGACTCAGGAAAATGGGCTCTTAACCCCCACGCTTAAGTTGAAGCGCAATGCGCTCGAAAAAATCTACGTTCCCCGCTATCCCGCATGGTATAATGAAAAGGGACGAGTCGTGTGGGAATAAGTCTGCTCAATCCAGGCTTTTTTTAGCCACAGATTAAACAGATGGACACAGATTATTTCAGTTTTGCGCGGAAATACTCTACCGTATTCTTGTACGCGTCTTTGTATGCGGCTTCATTAAATGCACCCATCGGATTGCTTGGATTGGCAAACCCATGGTTCGCATCGTAGGCTTTGATCGTCAATTTCTTGCCTGCCGATTTCATATTACCCTCAAACTTATCCATGACAGCCTTGTTGATCCATTGATCCTGGCTTCCCCAGATATTCAATACATCGCAATTGAGGGTTTTCAAAATAGCCACATCTTCAACTGGCATCCCATAGTACATTACGCAGGCAGCGGCTTGCTTGCCAGCCAACAGAGCGGCGAGAAGTGACTGTCCACCACCGAAACACCAGCCCACCGTACCAATTTTTGCATTGGGCCCCGCGTATGCCAGTGCGCCGCGAATAATCTGGTCCCCACGCTCCTGTTTGAACTCCCCCATGTACTTACTTGCCATCTCTCGGTCTGTAGCCAACTTTCCGTCATACATATCAAGTGCCACAACATTAACATCACCCAATTCCGTGTACAGGTCCTCGCTCTGTCGCTTTATGTTATCGTTGAGTCCCCACCACTCCTGGATTACAAAAACCCACTTGTTAGAAGGCTTGGCTGCCTTGAGAAAATATTCATTTGCTTCTGACCCATCGGGGCATTTGTATTTTATCATCTCGCCTCCAACTGCGCTGACGTGGACATACTCCCGGGGGTTCGGATGTTCCATGTTGAAATCATCATTCAAGACAAAGTTTTGAAACTTCTTGGTTGAGGATGAATGACAAATGGTTATGCCATCCGTTTGGGCGTTTGCTCCAATTGCAACTACCAATGCAAGAACTAACATCAATGCGTGTTTCATATTCAACAAGGGTTTAGGGCCTGATTAATAACCGTTAAAGCTTACCAAGGTAGCTACTGAAATTACAATGTTTGTAGATTAGCTGACAAATCAATTCTATGGAAAAGGAACGTTCTATCCGCAATGCAAGGTATATCCTTATCGTATGCCTGGGCCTACTCTTCATTTCTTACCATTCTGTGGAGGCGCAATCTGGCAAGTATCCGACGCAGGAAATAGAGCCCTATTACGACTTGGTCCTTACGATAGCGGAGCGTGACTCACTGTTCAAAAATCTGCTGGACAATCAGAAATCATTGAAGGCCCTTCATGCCTACCCGCTTCCGAACGGGGTTCCCATGTCCCTTGTCTTTGATCCGACGCCCATTGGATTTGTTTTGGAAACAAATCAGCAACCCATAGATTGGGGCCTGCCCAAAGATTTGCAGGTCCCTTCAAGCCCATCAGATCTTGCTTTTCTTCCTGTTCACAAACTGGCCGTGCTCATGAAAAGCCGGAAGATTACTTCAACTCAATTAACACAACTGTATATCAACCGGCTGAAGAAATATTCCGACACCCTTCACTGCTCCATTGCATTGCTCGAACCCTACGCCTTGCAGAAAGCAAAACAAGCCGATGATGAAATCGCAAGAGGAAAATATCGTGGCCCGCTTCACGGAATCCCTTTTGGCATTAAGGATCTCCTTGCTGTTGAGGGGACGAAAACAACCTGGGGAGCAACTCCTTATAAAGATCAGGAAATCGCTGAGACGGCAACTGTCGTACGAAAACTTGAAGAGGCGGGGGCGGTTCTACTTGTGAAATTGACAATGGGCGCGTTGGCGATGGGTGACATTTGGTATGGCGGGGTAACACGGAATCCCTGGGATCTGACACAAGGTTCCAGTGGATCTTCTGCCGGATCTGCTGCTGC
The DNA here is from genome assembly GCA_031384895.1 of Cyclobacteriaceae bacterium. Lineage (GTDB taxonomy): Bacteria > Bacteroidota > Bacteroidia > Cytophagales > Cyclobacteriaceae > ELB16-189. The sequence continues at coordinate 2,705 of JANNAZ010000404.1, forward strand.
GACTTCAGCCGGTCTCGTTGCTTTCTCCATCGGGACAGAAACTCTTGGGTCCATCATTTCTCCCGCTACAAGATGCGGAGTCACTGGATTACGCCCTTCCCATGGCCGCGTAAGTCGTCATGGTGCAATGGCCCTTAGTTGGAGCATGGATAAGATCGGGCCAATTTGTCGCTCCGCATTGGACTGCGCGATCGTATTAAATGCCATCCGTGGATCCGACGGGCTGGATCAACATGTACGTGACGGGGCTTTCAACTACTCTAGGAAGACAGATTTTAGAAAATTGCGAGTTGCCTACCTCAACTCATTGTTTGATGAAAGCTATTCTTCTAAGGAAAATGACCTCAAGAGTCTGGATGTATTGCGTTCATTGGGAATTCAACCGGAACCCCTATCGCTCAACACGGATTTGCCCTTGTCTGCCGTACGGATCATGTTGATTTCGGAAGCAGCTGCAGCCTTTGACTTGCTTACTCGTTCTGACCGAGACAGTCTGCTCACTGATCAGCGTCGCAATGCCTGGCCTAACAGTTTCCGTGCCGCTCGCTTTATTCCCGCTGTCGACTACATCAACGCATCCCGCATCCGGTCTTTGCTCATCAATGAATACTATCAGAAGACAAAAGATTACGACGTGATCATTGCTCCCAGTTTTGGGGGGTCGCAATTATTGCTCACTAACCTAACAGGTGTTCCCTGCGTGGTCCTGCCGAATGGTTTCAATAGCAAGGGAAGTCCAACAAGCATTTCCTTTTTGGGGGGATTGTACGGCGAGGCGGATATCATTGCATTGGCCCGTGCCTTTCAGGAAGCGACCGGCTGGGATGAGCAGAAGCCTCCATTTTTCCAGAAGTAAGCCTTTTATGGTTTAGAGACGCGAGACAATCCCTCCTTTGCCTCCTGGAGCGAATTGTCAAGTTTCAATGCGGTTTCATACTTCGTCTTGGCCTCCGCCTTCTTGCCATTCTTTTCATAAATCTGAGCCAGGCGCATGTTGGCTGCAGCATGTGAGGGTTCGTTTTGTTTCGGCGCATAGGCAAGATATCTTACCAGTAATTCTTCTCCCTGGTCTAATCGCTGGCCAGACAGGGCACTTGCTTTTCCGAGCTGATAAGCCGACAACATATCTTGAGGATTCTTCTTAACGCCTTCATCAAACAAAGCAAATGCCTTATCAAATTTCTTTTGGGAGAAATAGAAATTTCCAAGTATCGGAGTCAGGGTCGGTTCGAGCCGCGCCATCTCAACATATTCCTTTTCAGCGCCATCACTATTTTTCTCCTTCGCCAACAAGTTGCCCATGGATCGATGCCCCTGCGCTGGATGTATTACTGTTATTTGACGTGCCATCTCCTTCGCCTTGTCCATACTTCCGCCCATGAACGATGGAGCTTGTGTATAATACGCAATAAGTGAAAATCGCGAGTCGAGGTTCTTGGGATCCAGCGCGATGGCTTTTTCCCAGGCATTCTTCATCTTGGGAGCAAGAATCCCTTGCCGGAATACATTCGCATCTCGAGCGATTATACCATAGGTATTTCCCAGCCAGGTAAAATATTCTGCATTCTCTCCATTTCTCGCCTCGGTGGCTTCTTTGAAAAAATCAACAGCTTCCTCGTAGTTCTTTTGATCGGATGCGATCCTCCCGAGGTAGTACTGGGCTATGGCATAGTCCCCATTTTTGTCGTCAATTGCATTCAGGGTCTTTGTCGCCTCCGCGTAATTTTTCTCCTCATAGAGTTTTTTCCCTCGCTCCGCAGACTGCGCATTTGCATCAAACGTAAAAAGAACAAGTAAAAGGATAATTCTCATCTCCAGGAGGGGTAGTTATGGCAAAGACTCGCTTTATGTACAGAAAGTTGCACTATGTCTTTCATACGGGGCCGCTCGTCGATTGTTTAGGAAATTGCTCAAAAATCAACCGATTGCAAACTACTTTCTTTGTACATTGTTAAGCGTACAACTATTCGTGGCCCATGAAATGGATCTTTCCTGCTTTCTTTTTTGCCATTTCAATTGCCGGGTTCTCTCAGGTGGTGGGAAAACAATTCCCAGAAATGAACGCCGAGACCGCTGACGACAAGAAAGTCACCCTGCCTCTTGACGTTATGGGAAAGTTTACGCTGCTTGGCCTTGCCTACTCCAAGAAGTCAGAAGATGAGCTGAACACCTGGCTTGGGCCCATTTTCTCAAAGTTTGTGCAAAAGCCGGAGGGGTTGCTTGCCGGCACGGGATATGATGTAAACGTATTCTTTATCCCCATGTTTACAGGAATAAATGCTGCTGCCGAAGGGACTGCCAAGCGCAAGGCGTTGAAGAACATCGACCCCCAATTATTGCCCTACATTCTTTTCTATAAAGGTGAGTTAAAATCATATAAAGAAGCGCTGGATTTTGAAAAACGTGATATCCCCTACTTTTTTGTTTTGAACGCTCAGGGGAAAATTGTGTACGCCACATCGGGGTCATTCAGCGAAAGCAAGCTGGATGCTTTAGAAGATGTAATTGAATAATACAGCTCCGTGGATATGCTAACCCTTCTGGCAATCTCTTCGGCACCTGGTGCTGGTATAATTTTGTATATCTACCTCAAAGACAAACACGAACGTGAGCCATTGAGCTTGCTAATAAGGAGTTTTGTTTTTGGCGTTCTTGCCGTACTGGTCACCTTCATGATCAGTTTTCCACTTGAAATGTTTGTCCCAGTCGACGAGACAAATCTCTCTCAACAAGCAGTACACGCATTCCTTCTTGTGGCCCTTGTGGAAGAGTTTAGCAAGTTCCTCTTCGTCCGTGGAATCCTTTACAACAATTCACATTTCAATGAACCATTTGATGGGATTGTGTATTCGGTCATGGTCGGTATGGGCTTCGCTACGTTTGAGAATATCATGTACGTCAGTCAGGGTGGCGTTGCCACAGCTGTGATGCGGATGTTTACCGCTGTTCCTGCACACGCGACCTTTGCTATCCTCATGGGCTACTTTCTGGGGAAAGCAAAGTTTGAGCCTAAGCGAGGCTACATGGCAGTTGTCGGCTTGCTGGCGGCCACTGCATTTCATGGGGCCTATGACTACTTCTGGTTTATTTCGTTTATCCCTGGAATTTGGGTTGGAGCCCTAGCGTCACTAGTTGTTGGCCTGTGGCTGTCGCGCAAGGCGATCCGGATTCACCAGGAGGCTTCGCCTTTTCGGCCTCAGGCCAAGAGTGAAGCTCCAATTACAGATTCAACCGAACAAAAAAACCCTGACGTGTGATGTCAGGGTTTCTATTGGTCACGGCAACCGCTACTTCTTCGGCGTTGTGGGGGTGACTCCCAGTTTTTTCAAGACTAGCACTGAAATATCATACTTCTCATCACCATAGAGAAGGATGTCGATGTTTCCCTGAATTTGAGGATTCAGGATGAAGGTATAGCCGTTCTCCTTGGCCACTTCTTCTATTGCGCTCCCAATCTTTCCATTAATTGGGCTCATCAGATCAGCCTCTTTCTTCTGGAGAGAAGCCTGAGCATCCTGCTGAAACTTCTGAATGTTCTCCTGAAGCTGAGTTAGTTCAGTTTCTTTATCGCGGCGTACAGCATCCAACATGGTGGCTGCGCCAGCCTGATACGTCTTCAGCTTGGTTTCATATTCGGAATACTTGGCTTTGGCCTGGGCCTGAAGCTGATCCCCATGGGTCTTCATTTCATTTTCAATTTGCTTATACTGTGGCATCTGACTAAAGATATAGGCAGGATCTGCATAACCAAATTTCTGGGTGGCGGGCGCGGCAGACTGGGCCATAGTTCCAATCGAAGCGAGCGTTAACATTACAATCAGTAGAGTTCTCATGTTCTGGTTTATTTATTATTTGATTTTATCATTTGGGTCTCCTAATCCAAGTTCCTCAAGTACAAAGTCCGTATAATCATGCCGCGGATCCGTGTAGATCATTACCAGTTCTCCGGATTTATCAAAAATGATTGCCAGTCGGTTTTGTTTGGCAACTTTTTCAACGGCATCCCAGACTTTGTCCTGCAAAGGTTTAATCAATTCCTGTTTTTTCAAAAAAAATAAGCCTCCAAATCCAAATACTTTACGCTGATACTCTTTCAATTCGCCTTCTTTCTTGTGGATCGTGCTCAACCGTTCTTCCTTCATCACCTCCGTCAGCAACACCTCTTCTGCCTTAAGCGACGTATAGGCCACTTCCACGCCCCGTTGAAGATCTTCAACCTCTTTCTGCCATCCGGTAGAGAGTTGCTCAATTTCACTTTGCGCTTTCAGATACTCAGGCATCTTGCTCAGGATGAAGTTTGTGTCAATGTATCCGAACTTCTGAGCCTGGGCAAAATTCAGGCCGAAGAGCAAAAACCCGGCAAATATGACCGTAAGCCTCATTTTTTAGCGGATTTGTTGTCCAATTGTAAAATGAAATTGCGATCCGCTGATATTAAGGGCCCCGGGAAGCCTGTCAAAGCCGTAGGCCCAGTTAAGTCCTATTAGGCCAAATGCAGGCATAAAAATACGGGCTCCAAAACCGGCGGAACGATATGACTTAAACGGATTAAAGTCGTAGAAATTATTCCAGTTATTTCCCGCCTCGCCAAAAACAAACGTGTAGATCGTGGCGCTTTGGCTGGTACTTATCGGATAACGGAGTTCCATGACAAATTTGTCATAAACAATTCCACCTTCAATTTCCCTCGACTGAACGCCCACCGTGCGCAGATTATAGAGCGGTGGTGTCACGGCGTTATCCAGGTAGCCCCGCAGGCCTACAATTTCCTGCCCAAGGACAAAGGAATTGAATCCTCCGGCAAGGCCAGCGCCTCCCATAAAGAATCGTTCAAAGGGACCCGGAGTCAGGCTCTTCGAGTAAGTCCCCAGGAACCCAAGGTGGGCTCTCGCCTCCAATACAAGGCTCCGGCCAGTAGGTTTCTTGCTACCAAAAATCTTCACATAGAATTTGGTGTCTACCATCCATTTAACTAGCTCGAGCCACTTGTATCGGTTATTGATGTCATCATAATAAGCTGGATCCCGGAAAGCTGAGTATGGCGGCGTAAGTGATACGCCTACGGAAAGCGAAGATCCGCTGGTCGGAAACATAGGATTATCGATACTGTTTCTCGACAATGTTGTATTAAATATTACGCTGTTGGTCTGGCCAATCGGCGGGAGTGATGCGGTTCCCCTGAGGTAGTTCTTATAGTCATACACCTGAAAAGTTAATGAGTTTGTCAACGTAAAATAATTGTCCGGCCACTCAAGGCGACGGCCAAGTGAAAACGTTACGCTGCTTGTATTGAGAGAAACTTCTTCTGTGTTACTCGTGGAGTACGCCGCTGTCGGGCTGGAAAGGGAGTGCGCAAGGCTTACCGTAAATGAATTAGGCTTGCGGCCGCCAAGCCATGGCTCGGTAAACGAGATGCTGTAACTCTGGAACGCTCTCCCATTGGCCTGAACCTGAAGCGAAAGACGCTGCCCATCTCCTACCGGAAGCGGCCGCCACTTATCAAAATGCGGGACATTGCGCATGGAAAAATTATTGAAGGTCAATCCGACAGTCCCGACAAAACCATAATATCCTCCCCATCCACCAGAAAGCTGAATCTGGTCGTTCGATTGCTCTTCGAGTTTCCACTCGATATCCACTGTATTGTTTGCCGGATTTGGCTTGATCTCTTGCTCAATTTTCTGAGGATTGAAATATCCCATCGATGACAACATTTGTTGGGTGCGAATAATATCCGAACGTCTGAACTTCTGCCCAGGAATCGTAGATAGTTCACGCCGGATCACATGATCGCTCGTTCGCTCATTCCCACTGATCAGGACCTGGTCAATGGTTGCCTGCTCCCCCTCGAAAATTCGCATCTCCATGTCGATGGAATCCCCAACGATGGCCACCTCAACAGGTGTAACACGAAAAAATAGATACCCATCATCCATATAAAGGCCGCTAATGTCAGTACCCTTGGGGTTAAACGATGTTTTTCTGTCGATCATCTCCTGGTTATAGACGTCGCCTTTTTTTATGTCGAGGATCTTATCCAGCGTTGCTGAGGTATGCAAATAATTTCCTGTCCAGATGATATTCCGAAAATAGTATTTATGGCCCTCATAGATCCGAAACTTAATATCAATGGCGTTTGCTCCGTATCGCACAATGCTGTCAGATAGAATTTCAGCATCCCGATACCCTTGGGTATTATAGTACTCAATAATCTTGTTCCTGTCATTCTCGTACTCCGATTGAATGAATTTCGAGCTATTGAAAAAATTAAGTTTGATGTTTCTATTTATGAAATCTTTCGTTTCCTTACCCGTCACCTTGCGGCTTGAATCCAGTGCCGCCTTGTATTGTCTTGGCGGGGTGAACCGGATTGCATTGAGGATCGCACGGTGAATCGTGACACGCGTATGTTCATGCGTCTTCTTCATTTTCTTTTTCAGCGCTGCGTCCGAAACCTCTGAGTTACCCTCGAAAGAGATCTCATTGATTTTCACTTTGCCCTTCATGTCGATGGCAATGCGTAGGCGGACGCCTCCTCGATTGAGCGTATCCAATTCCTGCGCCACCTTAACTTCGGCATTCAGAAAACCCTTCTTCGCAAAATATTTTTTGACAGAAAGCTCCGCGTTTCTAACTACTGCGTCGTTTACAATTTTCCCTTTAATCAATTTCAGATCCTCCTTAAGCGAGGACTGTTTGCCTTTAGGGATTCCCGTAAAATAGTAATCCGTCAATCGAGGCCGCTCTGACAGCGCGATGATGAGATACGCATTTTGCCCCTCGATACGGTCAACGCTTATGACGACGTCGCCCACCAATCCATGCTTCCACAATTTGCGGATTGCTGTTGCGATGTTGTCTCCAGGAATTTTAATCTTATCGCCAATCTTGAGTCCAGTCAGGGAACTCATTGCATTCTTGTCTAAAACATTTAACCCAGTGATTTCAATACCAGCAATGAAATACTCATTGGGATTACTCGAAGCAACCGGTTTCTCCGAGTCAACTGTTTTGGATTCCGGTTGATTTCGGTTTTTCCGAAATTGACCGTACGTGGACAGAGAACACACCAGCAACAAGCCCAAAACAAGAATACTCCTCATCTGTCTAGGCGTTCGGTTCAAGTACTTTTCCAAACCTTCTTTCGCGTTGTTGAAAAGCGAAAAGTGCTTCATAGAGATCTTCTTTTCGAAAATCCGGCCACAGGGTTTTGGTAATATACAATTCAGTGTATGCAATTTGCCAAAGTAAGAAGTTGCTTACGCGCATTTCTCCGCTGGTGCGAATCAGGAGTTCGGGGTCTGGGATGCCAGCCGTTTCCAGGTATCTTGCAAACTTCTCCTCATCGATATTTTCGGGCTGCAGTTTTCCCTGCCTTACCTCTTCTGCTAATTTTTTTGCTGCGTTAACGATCTCCCATCGGCCACTATAGTTCAGGGCAAGCAAGACACGCAACCCGGTGTTGTTGCTCGTGGCATCTTTTGCTTCCTGCAGATTTCTTTGACATGTAGCCGGCAAGTGCGCAAGGTCTCCAAGAGTGGTTAGCCGCACTTTATTCTCCATTAGATTCCCAATTTCCTTTTTCAACGTATTCACCAACAATTCCATCAATCCTTCTACTTCGTCCTTAGGGCGTCCCCAGTTCTCGGTGCTAAATGCATACAGGGTAAGGTATTTGATCCCCAGCTCTCCGCATGCTTCAGTAACGTCTGTTACCGCCTGGATGGCATTCCGATGACCAAATATTCTTGCAGCCCCTTTCTTTCTCGCCCATCTTCCATTACCATCCATAATCACAGCGATATGGTTGGGCAGGTTGCCAAGGTCGATTTGCTCTTTAAAACTAGCCACAGAACCGCAAAAGTAGCCTATTTCCGACATTTCCATACTATTTGGAAGCCCACATGGGCAGGTTTCTGGAGTGGGAAATAAACGATTGAAAAAATACCCTACTTATAGGGATTCGTAGGGCAGGGAATATCGTAGAATGTCCTCGTGAGCGTTAAGCCAAGGAAAAAGTAGTTGTCATAATCGTTTGCATTACCATATTGGTATGTCTTGTAACCCTTATCACTATCTGAAATATTGTCCAGGTAATCAAAAAAGGTCTTCCGGATTCCAATCTCAAGCGAAACATAATACTTCGGGTTAACAATATATTTTACTCCTCCACCAAAAGGTATGGCAAGCTGAATGGTGCTATACTGTTCCGCTTTGTTTGGCACTCCAGAGATGTTGAACAAGGCTAAGCCAGCAAACAAGTACGGAGTAAATCTCAATCGATGAATGTCATTCCTCCAATCGAGAAAATGATACTCATACACTCCAGAAACTTCACTAAGAAAAATGTCAAACGAGGCATTACGTTTTGCCGCAAAGGCATCAATTGGCGAGCTCGCATCGTTGGCGCTTAGTCGGCCGGCAGTAAAGCTTGCCCTGAAACTTATGACTTTACTGATATTAGCACGGTAAAAAATTGTCACGGCCGGTTGCGAATACGCGAAGTCATAGGATCGAACCAAGTCTCCCGTGTAGTTAAACGTGCCAAGTCCGAAACCAATTTCAGATCGTTGAGTTATCTGAGCTATTGTTGCGGTAGTTGCGATTGTTAGGATAAGGCCAACGGAAAGGCTTAGTACTTTTCCAATCATTATCTGAATTTGGCTTGATGAAACGTGGCTTTGATGATATACGACAGGCGGATGCTGGTTACCATATATATATCATTGTCTTTCTTGCTGCCGCGCAGGTTGGTTGGGTACTCTGATCCGTAACCTGCTTCAACATTCACACCCGGAATACCTGAAGGTGTCGGATTGGGTGGGTTATTATTGAAAAGCTCATTGGTTCTGTACGATAGCGCTTGGGCTAATGGGCTATTCAGCTTAGTAAGGTCAACATAATTTGCGCTCACATCGTCAAGGTAGTCCGTGAACGTGTATCGAAATCCAATGTCGGCCGACAAATCAAGGACATCCGTGAGTCTGAATCTTGCTCCAAGACCAAATGGAATGGCCAATTGAACAAGTGAATACTGCTGAATCCCATTATTCACATCGGTAGGAGCTAGCGTTGAGTGCTGCCCTTCTGTACCCAGTGGTTGGAGGTCAACAAACTCGCCGGCCTCCGCCAAAGCATTTCCCTGCAGATCGGTAGCCGGAGCAATGGCTTGTGGATTATGAAGAAAAACGGCAATTCCAATATAAGCATACGGCGTCCATTTGACGCGGCTCATGTAGGTCTGTTGGTTGTCGAATAAATCAAAAATTCCAACTACAGAAAGCTCTTTGATCTGGTTCCTAAAAGAAAGGTTACGGTTGTATCGGAAAATGCCGCTGCTTAAATCTCCTTTATCCGCGGACTCATTGTCGGATCCTTTAATGGTGGCAAACATAAACTGGGCCATCAGCGAATAGCGGGGCCCAAACCGATGTGTATAGGATACGGCAAACCCAGGCTTTGTAAACGAAATATCTGTGCTGAAACTGGAAGGTGAAGGAGCCAGGTCTCCATAGTAATTAAGCGCGTTAAGTGAAAATCCAATCGAGTTGTAAATTTTCGCTTTCCCAAATCTTGATTTGGTTCCCTTGTATGCGCCTACCTGCCTGTTCCCAGACTTAATCGACTTTCGATTAATTTGAGCAAGGGCATCTTCCGCTTGAATAAACAGAAACACGCAAGCAATTCCGACTACCACTAACTTTCTCATACGATCCACTATTCAGGAACAACAAATGTATTAAATAACCCCTCCCTATTAAAGCATTCATACAGCTTCTGACCGGGGTGTAATCAAGCCGCAGAAGACTAATTGCGGATATCCAGCCCCCAGCTCAATTTCTGGCGAAGGGTTTTGAAGTAATGCTGGCCAGGCAATTGGATCAAATGCGCCTTAAATCGCTCCTTCAGCACCTTCAGCTTAACCGACTCATCAACCGTCTCAAAGCGCGAATCCAGCGAAACAAGGAACTTTTTGCTCCGCCCCTCGATGCGGAACGTTAGTTCTGAACGATCGGAAACAACAATCGGGCGAGCCCCCAAATTATGAGGGCTAACGGGTGTAATGATAAAACTCTCGGATTCAGGAAATACAAGCGGGCCCCCGCAACTCAAGGAATACCCAGTGGACCCGGTTGGGGTCGAAACGATTACCCCATCTGCCCAGTAGGAATTGAGCAACTCTCCGTCTACCGATACATGAACCGTAATCATAGAGGAAGTGTCCTTCTTCATGATCGTAAAATCGTTAAGTGCAAACCGGACACCGCCAAAGAGTTTTGGATCAGATACCAGCTTCAGCATCGTGCGGTCTTCCAGTGAATAATTGCCTTTGAACAAACTGTCCAGCGCATTTTCAGTTTCCTCGCGGCTTATCGTTGCCAGGAAACCAAGGCGTCCTGTGTTGATCCCCAACACGGGGACTTCGTACTTGCCGATATATGTGATCGATTCCAGCAATGTTCCATCGCCGCCCAATGAAATAAAGAAATCAAGGTTTTTGAGAGAGTCGCCAGTCTCAAAAACTTTTACGCGAAAGTTATGGGGAGACTTGAAGTGGCGCTGAAATTTAGAAGAGACAAAGATTTCTGCCTTGTACTTCGTTAAAGTAGAAAGCACGCGCTCGACAAAGCGTGATGACTTTTGCTGGAAATCCCTTCCGTGTATTCCAATGCGCATGATCCTTACAGATTGGAAGTGATGTTACAAAAAAAATTGCAATTACCCGAAGTCTTCTATTGAAAATGCTTCAACCGAATGATTTCATCTTGCCGCAGGAACCTCCAATGCCCACGAGATAAATCCTTCTTATCCAGGGTGGCATACACCGATCGGTCGAGGCGTACCACCTCATAATCGAGTGCTTCAAATATTCTCCGAATTACGCGGTTCCAACCAATATGAATTTCAAGGCCGACCGTCTTTCCGTCATCTGAAACAATGGCAAGGTCATCCACGATAGCCTTACCTTCTTCCAAGTGAACACCATCCAAAATCTTTTGAAAGTCTGCTTTCGTCAACGGTTTATCAAGCTCTGCCTTGTATATTTTCTTGACATTATAGGACGGGTGAGTAAGTTTATCCGTAAGGTCTCCGTCGTTTGTTAATAGCAACAGCCCAGACGTATTGCGATCAAGGCGGCCCACCGGATACACACGTTCTTTGCATGCCCCTTGAATCAATTGCATTACCGTGTTACGCTCCTGGGGGTCGTCTGTGGTCGTAATAAATCCCTTTGGCTTGTTTAGCAAAATATAAACCGGGTTCTCCGATTTCAGTCGACGGCCTTCATAACGAACATCGTCGGTGGCCTTAACCTTGTGGCCCAACTCTGTAATGGATTTTCCATTCACAGTTATGAGCCCCATGGTGATCAGGTTATCCGCCTCCCTGCGAGAACACACTCCACTATTGGAAATGAATTTGTTAAGACGGATCAATTCATCCATTTTCTTCTCCGCACCAGATTCAATAGGGGGACCGCTTACCGCTTTGCCTTGCCGCTCCGGTTTTGATTCAATAAACGAAGGTTTCCTATATCCATCTTCTCGGCCTCTCCTGGAAAACGAAGGGGCTTCTCGGCTACTCTCATCCTTTCGAAATCCCCCGGAAGGTCTCTTTTTATCAAATTCACCCCGGGCAGGTTTTTCTGGTCTGCTGTCGCGTGGCTTGGTGTCTGCGCCAGAAGACTTTCTCTTGAAATCATCCTTTGAAAATGGACGAGCGCCACGTCTTGCAAAGTCTCCCGACTTCCCTGGAGGCTTGCTGCTTCTGCCACTCTCGTTCCTGGGATAGCGCGGCTTGCTTTCTTCGCGATCCGGACTGCCTTCACGAGAGGGCTTATCCTGTGAAGAAATTTTCGAGACTCTTCTTCTCGCAAAATCGCCGCTTTTCTCGCCTTCCGGCTCAGCGGGTTTGTCGCGCCAAGGCCCTTTATTAAAGGGCTTCCCTTTGCTTACGCCACGACTAAATGAGCGTTTGTTCTCATTCGGGCGGCTGCCTTCCTTTCGAAAGGACCCGCGCTTTTCCCCGGAATCTTTGTCCGGTTTCCCCTTATCCAGACGGGGACGTTTAGATGATGGGCCCGATGTTGTTCGGAACCGGCTGTTGCGTGCCATACAATTTGTAAGTTAGACTCAATGAGTCTTAGAAAGAATTGATTTTACTGATTTTCGGGGCCCTCCCCGATTGTGTTGATTTCCTGTGAGAAGTCTTTGGGGGTCGGTAACTCGGTCAATTCGCTGATCCCAAAATATTCCATGAATTTCGGGCTGGTTCCATAAATCAGCGGTCGGCCAACTGACTCGCCTTTTCCCTGAATTTCGATAAGCCCCTTTTCAAGTAGCTTCTGCACAGCATAATCACAGTTTACACCGCGAATGGTTTCTATCTCTGTTTTTGAGACGGGTTGCTTGTAGGCAATAATAGAAAGTGTTTCGAGAGCGGAAGTTGACAATCGCTTTTTCGATTGTTGCTTGAGCATAATTCCAATGCTTGCCTGATAGGCGGGTTTCGTTAGAAGCTGGTAGCCACCCCCGGCCTTGTTTAGTTGAAAGGCAAAGTCCTCGCGCTCATACTTCTCAGTCAGTCGCTGAATGGCACCAACGATATCTTCCTCAGGCACATCCGCATTGAACATTTCTGTTAGGCATGATTTCAGGTCAGCCAACTTGATGGGGGCAGGCGAACAGAAAATCAGGGCCTCGATATGATTTTGTAAAAAATCCAATGCGCGATGTATTTACTCGAAATATATTGGTGGTACCGTCCTATTAATCTTGCTGCATCATCTTTGCCTCGATGGATTGCGTTGTATGCGGAACCGCAATCAGTCGTTCTTTGGAAATAAGTTTTCCAGTAACCGTGCAAATGCCGTAAGTTCTATTCTTAATCCGAACAAGTGCGTTCTCCAGGTTGGTGATGTATTTCAATTGACGAGAAGCCAGCTGGCTCAGGTTTTCTTTCTCGGCAGTTTCCGCTCCATCTTCAAGCACTTTCGTATTTCCTCCGGATGTGCTATCCGTGCCGGAGTCATTGTTCCGATTTAATGTTTCCTTAAGGATGCGAAATTCTTCTCTCGACTTTCCAAGTTTTCCCAATATGAGCATTTCAAATTCCTTAAGCTCCTCGTCACCATAGCGGGTCTTGTCGCTTGGCGTGCTTGACTTAGCTGGCTTGTGCGCAATTGGTCGCTGCGAAAGTACTGGGAAGATATTCAACTGCAGCTGCGATTTAGTCGGCGCCGGTGGCCTTCTGTCATTTCTCCTTACGGTAGGTGCCGACTCCTTTTTAGCAACTTCCTTCTTGGCGGGAGCTACCTTCAACAGTGGCTTTTTGGTCAACTTAACCACACCCTTTTTTGGTGCTGCCTTGGGTTTTGCAGACTTCTTAACCTTCGTAGCTGCTTTTGGCTTTGCCTTCTTTACAGTCTTCTTTGTCTGTTTTTTCGCTGATTTTGCCATATTCCGGAGTCCTCCAAGACACGATTTAAAAAGATGCGCAAAAATACTCTGATGGCCTTGAAACAAAAAATTATGCCCGGTTTATTCCCCCTAAGGTGAAAAGCCGCGCGAATCAGCGTCCAGCGATCACTACGCGCTTTCGATAGGTGAATACTTCCCCATCCTGCTGGAAGGTTTCGAACCAAACCACATAATAGCCGGCGCGAGCCTTGGCACCGTTATCCTGATCGCCATCCCAGCGAAGAAATCCATCATTCCCGAGAAGTTCATTGTTGCAAATCCGTTTGACAATCACCCCTTGGTGATTGAGAATAGCAACATTGGCCACTCTGCCCGGCTGCTCAAATCGATAGCCAATTTGAACAAACTCGAATGCCGCTGCTCCAGGTGAAAAAATTTCTGGCAGAACTTCAACTTCCTGCATACCCTGTTCTGATAACCTCCGCTGAGAATTAACTGCGCCGGGAGTAGCAAAACCTCCTAGTGAGCTTGCTGATATCCAGTTGCTCCTCTCCTGGGTCGGAGCAAAATCAGCTATTCGCTCCAGAGAAACTCCCTCGTCTGATTTTAGAAACTCGGAATGCCAGTCCTGATTGTAAGCAAGTTGATCAATCGACTTCCCCTGATCATCGGTCAGCAAAATCTGCCCGGCATCGTCCGGCAGGCTTGGCAAATCCAACTCACTCAAATTAGCGGGCAAGGCATTTGGATATTGAGACTGAACCATTCCCGGATCTTCAGTCAAAACAAGAAAGTGGTGGGGATGTAGCTGCCTCTTGTGTAGTGTGGCGTTGGAATATTCATTAGCTAAAGTCCAGTTTTCAAGGTCAATGAATTTATCCGAGACGTTGTGTAGTTCTACGAAATCAACACCTCCTGACCTCGGATTGAAAAGTACCTCGTTAATAACAATGTCAAGGCTATCGGCAGATTCGTTCAACCCAAATTCCATTGTGGATGATGCCAGCGTATTTCCATTGCAGTCGCGAACATCCTTCACCTCGATTCGATACGTTGTCCGGGGCTGCAGCTCGGAAAGCAACGCTAGGTCAAGCCTTCTTCGGGCAGGGTCTTGGAAAGAGATTCCCTGTATGGAAATCTCCGGTATGATTGAAATTTTGGCCTCGTTCATAGATGCCTGCATGAGCGTTTCATTGAAGAGAATAGAAACCCCATCCGCTCCGCGCGGCCAAACTTCTGCTATAGTCGGAGGTGTCAGATCGGGTTTATATGCGAGAACCGAATTCACCGATCCCGGCGTTCCTCCCCGTTCAGCTTCAGAAGAAGTCCAGTTATCTGCCTCGCCGCACGGGTTGCTGGGGTCAATTAATTCTAGCGACCATCCTCCCTCTGCTTTGTCTTCATCACGATACCAGGCAAGCGAATAACTAACTGAGTCAATAATATTGCCCTCCGGATCTTTCAATGTAACCACGTCGCCGGAATTGTTGAGCGATGGAAAATTCGCCAGGCCAATCACATTACCTTGAAAAAGACCGGCAGACGCCGCGCTGGTTACTATCCAATATGTTTTAGGCAGAACTATCTGTGTGGGGAACGTAGCTACCGAGCTTCCATCAGACAGCTCCCAAGCTTTCAAATCAAACGGCGATGAACTCCGGTTGTATAGCTCAAGATATTCAACAGCTGGAAGCCGAATTTGTGGCGTTGGGTCTGGAAATAATTCAGTGAGCAGGATTGATTTGTTCTCCGGTTTGCTAGCCCGGAAATATCGCAACGACATTAAAGTCACCGGCATCGAATTACCGGCGAGGTCTTGAAAGTCGGAAAACTGCACCGGGTAGGAAACCCCGTTGACCAATGGCTTCTGCAACGTCCAGCTAATCGTTGTCTGATCAGGCAGTATGATGGCCGTTTCTGGAGAACCAACTCCATCAATCCGAACAAAGTTGGTTTGAGTTGCACTTCGCGTGTCAAGTGGTTCCGAAAAGAAAGCACGAAAACGAATGGAGTCTCTAACTTCCAGGCGTGTGATCTGTGGGGGCGATGTGTCAGGCACAACAGAACCGGTTACAACTATATCATCAAACCAAATCTTGTCTGATCGCGTCGATGTGTAAAAACATTGAACCCCAAAATACTGTGAATTGCTATGTGTAACATCTGTTGCCATTCCCTCCTTTATGTATGTCCCAGTCCTGCCAACGTCAGAAAATAATTCCCAGGCTCCTTCCCCTTTCCTAACTACGCGGACCTTAAGTTTGAGCTGAGGGAGATTGACCCTGTCATCCAATCCATCGATTATCTCCGTCTCGTTGCTTCCGGTTTGGACAAACAAGCTCACTTCCCTGGAGGTATGTCCCACTTTTACGAAGTAGCCGTTCAGTGCACTCTGGAGACTGTTTTGATCTGCCATGAGGTAGACTTTAGAATAGTTGGAACTGCTGGGACTGAAATCAAACTGCACATAAAATTCCCACGTGGCTTCATGCACAGCCTGACTCACAGTTGCAAGAAGCGCACTTCCGGCTAACGGCGCCGCCTGGAGTTTTAATAGTCCATTGGAGATGATAAATTTTGACTCATCTCCCTGCCAGGTGGGATTGAGGATGAAATCTCCGTCCGAGAAATTATCAACCAACTGGGCTCGACAAAAGCCAGCGGCCAAGATCATAAACACGATCAACATGATTTTTATTCTCTTCACCCCGGCAAACTACATTTAATACTATTTTTGCGATACGCTAAAAGAAGAATGTCATGAAAACCGTAATTGTCGGCGCAACCGGGTTGGTTGGTCAGGAAATCCTGAAAGTGATGGAGGAGCGGAATTTCGCGTATGATGATCTGTATCTGGTTGCCTCATCTCGAAATACAGGCAAAGAAATTGAGTTCAAGGACAAGCCCTATCGAATTATTGGGATCGAAGAGGCTTGCGATCTCGCGGCCGACGTCGCCATTTTCTCTGCCGGAGGTGCCACTTCCCTGGAATGGGCACCCCGCTTCGCGGATAAAGGAACCATCGTAATAGACAATTCTTCGGCATGGCGGATGGATCCTTCCAAGAAACTCATAGTCCCGGAGATAAACGGTCATGTGCTCCGGATCGATGACCGCATCATCGCCAATCCCAACTGCTCGACGATCCAAATGGTGATGGTTCTTGCACCGTTGCACGTACGCTACAAATTGAAGCGAATCGTTATCTCCACTTACCAATCTGTCACTGGAACAGGTAAAGATGCCGTACTACAAATGATGAATGAAAGACAGGGAATTGAAGGTGCAAAAGTCTATCCTCACGCAATCGATATGAACGTGCTGCCTCACATTGACGTCTTTCTCGACAACGGATATACCAAGGAAGAAATGAAGATGGTGCATGAAACGCGAAAGATTCTGGGCGACGATTCCATTGGAATCACCGCTACAACGGTCCGTGTTCCAACCTTAGGTGGGCATTCTGAAGCGGTCAATACAGAATTCTATTCTGATTTTGATCTCGATGAAGTCCGCGAACTCCTGGAGGGAATCCCCGGTATAATCGTCATGGACGACGTAAAAAATAATGTTTACCCGATGCCCATCTTCACCCAGGGAAAAGATGATGTTTTTGTGGGTCGTATCAGACGAGATGAGTCACAGCCCAAGTCACTGAATCTTTGGATTGTGGCCGACAATCTTAGAAAAGGAGCAGCCACTAATGCGGTCCAAATCGCTCAGTACATGATCGAACACAGTCTGGTAGTGGCACTCAAGTAGGAATTTGGACCTCTGGTTGTCCCGATAGATGTGGGCTAAAGCCCGGGGGGCATTACAACAGAATTGCCAAGGCCTTAAGGCCGGGGCAATGAAAATCAACTCAAGAGGACTTTAGTCCAATGCAAAATTGGAGCTATCCAAAAGGTGACCCGAGCTTATTTCTGAGTTGCTCCCGGAGGCTCGGGGTGCTTTGCGTATCGCTCAAAGAATTCAATTACACGTAGCATGTGATCCATCATCCTCCCTGGATTTCCGCTTCGCGTAAGTTCGTGTCCTTCTTTTGGATATCGAACATATTCCACGGGCTTGTTCATAATCTTCAGGCTCTTGTACAGCATTTCCGATTGCGAAACCCCGGTTCGTAAATCCTGATCTCCATGGATGATCAACAAAGGTGTGTTAATGTTTTTTACGTACGTGTAAGGCGACTCCTCATCCAATATCTTCCTGGTCTCGCTCTCCCAGGGATATCCGCCGAAATCATTAGGCACCAGGAAGAACGCATTCGCTTCTCCCATGAATGTTGTCAACTCATAAACACCGCGCTGTGCATTGGCAGCTTTAAACCGATTATCATGGCTAATAATCCAGGCCACCATGTATCCTGCATAGCTTCCGCCTTCCACGAAGAGTTGGTCTTTGTCAATCCAGGAATTATTCTTCATGGCATCCTCCAGGGATGCAAGAATGTCTGCTGATGGACCTGGCCCCCAGTCTTTGAAATTGGCTTTCTTGAATTTGTCGCCATAGCCTCCGCTTCCACGGGGATTGCAATACACAACCCCATAGCCCCAGCTGTTCTCTAACTGATATTCATGCCACATGGAAAACTCTGCGGGACCCCACATCGCCGTCGGCCCGCCATGGATATTCAAAATGGTTGGGTACTTGGTTCCATCTTTTCGACCGACAGGCTCCATCACCCAATACTGTACTTTCGTTCCGTCCGGGCGGGTAATCCAATATTCTTTGGGGAAAATAACTTGTCTGGTAGCTATCCAATCTTCGTTCAGCCGGGTAAGCGCCCGATTGGATTTGTCCTTCAGGTTATACACATAGATTTCCCAGGGGTTCTTGGTTTCCGTTACTGCATAAACAAGGTGATCGCCTTGAACATCAAAATCTCTAACCCCACTATCATTGCCAATAATTCTTGTGATTGCTCCTCCCTTTGCCGGTACACTGAACACGGGGATATCTCCCTCGGTCGGCGCTGCAAAATACACCGTCTTACTATCAGCCGACCACACCGCGCCACCAGCATCACGATCCAATGCAGCGGTAATTAATTGTGGTTTCCCACCCGAGGAGGAGACAACGGCTAGCTGATTCTGTGTGGCATGACGATTGGTAATGTTGGTGGCAGAGAAAACAACTTGGCTGCCATCCGGCGAGAAGACGCCGTCGGAAATGCTGTAGCTCGGCCAGGTAAGAAACTCTTTCCCCATTTTGGTGTCCACGTCAATCATCCAAAGGTCACTGTCTCGCTCACGGTCGGGATGAACTTTGTAAGCACGCGATGTACAAATGATCCGTTTTCCATCGGGTGACCATTCTGCATTATCAAAATCCTGATAGCCCGAAGTGAGTTGTGTTGCACCCTCGCTTCCAACAGTCAGGACAAAGAGATGAGAAAAGTCTTCTTCGGGTTGCAGATTCAGTTCACCTTGCAAGTTCTGTCGATTCAAAATCCGCGGGTTTGCGTCGCTTGCATTCTTCGCCAGCCAAGCACGAATATCTTGCAGTGTTCCATCAGGAGATGTTGCGAATTTCTTCTTCTCTTCTCCTTTCATCTTCTTAAAATTCGGCTCATCTTCCTGTTGACGGCCTGGGCGCTCATATCCCCAGGGGGCTTTACCCTCTATCGCGTTGAATGGAATGCTCGAAGAAAACAAAATCTTCTTTCCATCAGGCGACCAGCGTGGGGCACCAGCACCATACTCGGCTTTGGTAATCACGTGTGCTTCGCCTCCGCCCAGAGGCATGATCCAAACTTGCGACTTATCTCCATCCACCCGCACAAAGGCAAGGTTCTTTCCATCCGGAGACCATTGCGGTTGACCGTCGTTCTTGTCTCCAAACGTCAGTTGAAGCGGTGGTGTGGCTCCCGAAACATCAACCAGATAGAGGTGTCGCGTATAGTAGTATTCATTTTCATTCTTGACCCCTTTCCGGTTAACAACCATCACTGCTTTGGTTCCGTCGGGTGAAAGCTGAAGCTGACTTGTAGTCGCGATCTTCATCAGGTCTGAGGCTACAATCGGCTTTTTCGACTGCGCTTGAACACAAAACGACGCTGCAAGAACCAGTAAAAAGAGGTGAAGCAATTTTTTCATGGGATGATCATCTAGGTGAGTCTTAAATATCGATAGGTTACACCGGCTCTTCAACCGGTGAGAAGACAAGTGGAGATTAGGTCATTCTATTGGTAAGGCCCAATCAGGTGTTACGGTTTCCCAACGGGAAGTTCAACTGTCTCCCCCCAAACATACTTCGCAAACCACTGCCAGTTGTGCCAGTTGGCGGCAAGTCGTTCCTTGGGCTTGTTGATGCCGTGACCAAATCCCTTATACACAATCAGTTCACTCGGTACATTTTTGTCACGAAGCCCTTGCAGCAATTCGTACGCATTGGCGATAGGAACGCGCCGATCAAATTCACCATGCTGTATCAGGGTAGGCGTCTTCGCCTGGTTGATGTTGGTCATAGGTGAAGTCTTTTTGTAGATGGCTTCATCACTCCATGGAGTTGCCTTCAGATATTGCCGGGTAAACGGATGGATATCGGTGCTTACATAGTATGTCGTCCAGTTTGAAATCCCTGCGCCAACAGAAATGGCCTTGAAGATGGTAGAGTTTGTTGTTAAGAACGCTGATATATATCCGCCCTGGCTCCAGCCCATGCATCCCATTTTTGATCGATCGATCATCTTCTTGGAATCCAGATAGTCTACGCCGGACAGTACATCCCACGCATCGCCAACGCCGAGGTTGCGGACGTTCAGCGAACGAAATGCCTCACCATATCCGGCCGAACCACGATAGTTCACGCGAAGAACCAACGCGTCCTTGTCGAGCCATTGCACAATTGGATACACGCCGCCGGGCATTGGAGTCGGTGTGTCGACGCCTGTTGGACCGCCATGGATAACGACGAGCAAAGGATACTTCCTTGACGGATCAAAGTTTGCCGGCTTGTGCAACACACCTTCAATCGTCGCGCCGTCTTTACTCTTCCAACTGATGACTTCACTGGTTGCTACTTTCCAATCCTTGATTTGCGAAGCCATGTCTGAGATCTTCTTCGGTGCATTTATTGCCGTTGTTGACAGAAACACCTCGTTTAGCTGATCACCGTTACGAGCTGTCATCGCGAACTGTTCTCCGGTTTTAGAAAACGATATGCTGCCTACTTGTTCAGGCAATCCATTCACCAGCGATTGATTGCCAGTTCCCGGATCTATGCGGAATAGTGAACGCTTGGTCTTCTGCTGCACCACCACAAAGATTCCTGTCGGTCTCCACGTTAAGCCGCCGACGTCCTCATCCAGTGTGGCTGCAATCGGCCGCAACGCCATCGAGGTTAGATTCATGGCGTAAGCTTTAGAATTCTTATAGAAATGCGACACCGTATCAGATCCCTTGCTGGTAAAAAGAATTTCTTTGGAATCGGGAGACCAGTCTTCAAAAAAATCAGCGCTTGGATTGGAAACCACCTTGGCTATCGCTTTAGACGAAAGATCAAGTATAGAAATATCGGATTTCACCGATGAATTGATGAGTGGATCGGGTTGGTGTGTGAAGGCTACTTTACTTCCATCAGGCGAAACTGCATAACCAGACACAGTGAACTTACCTTCGGTGAGTCGGATTGCCTTCGGCCATTCAATGCAACCTGCTTTGGCTTTTAATGAATCTGCTTTCTCATAACATGGCATCTCTGAGGGGTCGCGTTGATCGGACTGGAAGGTTACCTGCCAAAGGTGTTGTACGGTAAATTCCTTATCGTCAGCTTCAAACCCCCCGTAACGTTTTTCGCGCTCTGCTTTTGCCTTGTCTTCTTTCTCGGGTCGTCGAAAAATGAAGCTCGTCCCGGAGGGATGCCATTCAAACGACGAGATGCTTTCGTCTTCATTCGTCATCACGCGTGCTTCTCCCCCGTC
>JANNAZ010000017.1:0-1537 GCA_031384895.1 Cyclobacteriaceae bacterium
AGGAACCCGCTGCTCCGGTGAGATATAAGAAAAAAGCTTACCCTGATCCTCAAAATCACCGCGCATCATGATCTCCTTCGTCTCAAGATAGAGAATCAGAATTAGGGTGATTTGACCAGGGTTTTTCAGCAGACTGCTAAATCTGGTGGGTATACACCGATCCCCGTACCTGGACCGGATTTAGGCCCATTTGGAGACGATACATGCAAAGGTCTTTTCTGTCCGCAACCAACTCGCCCTTGGACGCCATGGGATGACCAAATTGCTGAAGTTTGGGGCATGTGTAAACGGGCACTTGGTGGAGGCGGCGGTGGTGGCAATGATGATGAAGCGGACTGCGATCAACAACTTGCTGAGGAACAAAAATATTGCGCTAGCAGGATCAATGAAACTGCACTTCCAGGTATGTACTCGGCATGTATGACCAGAACTTATGCGAGATACGCAGCTTGTCGTGCTGGAAAAGATGGCCCTAATCGTTGGTCAAAAGACGATGAACAGGTTTGGCGTAATCCTAATAGATAGAGAAAGCCAAAATGACAGAGAAATTTTTTCAATTCGAGAAATGGTATGCGAAAAACCTCGCACTTAGACCTGCTGGCGAGCGAATTATATGGCTTGAATCCGAAATCGACAAAATTGAGGAATTTTGGACAAAGAAATGTATATTCCTGAACCTGTATACCAGCAACTTGGAAATAGCACAGTTTGAACGTGCGCTGGATGTCAAGGAAAGAGAAATACAGTTTGACCCCAATGATGCACTCGCATTTACAACCAAAGCAGAACTATTGCTTTATTTCATGGATCAGCCTGAAGAAGCGTTGGAGACAATAGAAAGAGGCATATCGCTGTCGATTGAAACTAAAAGGTTCCGCCGTCATGCGTTGGCCGTGAAAGCAAGGATCGCACTTCGATTGGAAAACTACACAATGCTAAACGAGGTTCTTGATTCAATTTCAGAATTGAAACTTGAAAAAGGTGCAGAAGACGTAGGTAGGGAGGCGGATTTTTTTGACAAGGCTGATAAGTCAAAACTGTCTCCCGAAGTAGTGTCAAAATATGAAGTGTATCTTGCAGAGAGAAGGTAATAGAAAAAAGGGAAGAAGTGGAAGAAACGGCGGAAGAAACAGAATCGGGGACGCTTCCCTTTGATTCAGCAAAATCTCCCCTCCAGATGATTTTGAACGCCAGACTATCCCCTGACTTTTTTCGTTTATGGCAATGGACTTCAAACCACAGCAGGCTATGATCTCGACTATCGCCTGAGTTCCCTCACCCTGAAGGATGGAGCAACAAACGTGTCAGCCCTCGCCTATGCCTATAGCGATCTCGTGAATCTGACGGGGATCACCGATGGCGTGACGGCGGCCAATTCCAATACGCCGGGCTATTCCCTCGCCAACCGCCTGAATGCCGCCAGTGGAGCCTGGGGCAGCAACAGCTTCACCTATGACGGTGTGGGCAATCGCCTCTCGGATGTGACGTCAACCAACAACCGTCAGGCCAATTACGGAGCCACCAACAACCGCCTGAC
>JANNAZ010000059.1:0-5024 GCA_031384895.1 Cyclobacteriaceae bacterium
AAACTAAGATTGCTGCCGTGATGGCGAGCACACTGGAGAAACGCATTAGATTTTTCATATCAGTTTTAGAATTAGGTATGCAAGTTACATAATGCAATTAACAGGCCACATCGGTATTTTTCAGTTAGTAGGTCAAAACCATGGGAAAAAGGGCCTTTTTATTGCAAAATAGCGTTCAAGAGCTCCGGTAATTTTTCTTTCTCAAGAATCTCAAGGGACTTGCTATAGGCCTCCTGACTGGCCCTGTCGTGATCCAGGCTGAAACCCTTTATCCGCTCGAGGGTTGTGGCATAAATCTCTTTGCTGTCCTTGAGCGTGCTCACATGAATAATGCTCGTCACATAGGTGATATAAATACTGCCCGAAACGGCGCCCTTTTCAGAATCGGATGAGATATCCATCCATAATTCAGCTTTGGACTTCTGGTCTGTAAATTCAAATCCCTCTTTGGCAAGGTAGTTCTTGACCTTGTTGGTAATTTGCTGATTGGGCCTTGTGGCGCCAAAATTCTTTTCTACCGAAGTGACATACACCAGGGGTCGCTGAACCTCCAAAAGAATTGACACCTTTGGTACTGTCATTTTCGAGGAAACCAATGCAAAAATTGGCGAAGGGTTAGCTCCTGCAAACGAAAGCATATTCACGCTTACGCCCACAGACTGCTCCAGTTCACGGGAACCAATCTTGGTGAGCAAAACTTTTGCCTGGCCTTCAACCGTGGTCTTGTAGTCCGGGAATACATCGCCGGATCCTTTGTCGAATTGAGCCTTCAATGGCAGGTCCGCCATTATCCGTTTGGAACTCTTGCTAACGGCAAGTATCATAACCGATTGGCTCCCCTGCGCGACGCGACGGTTGAGGGAAAGTTGCGAAGGGTTGGCAGTCAACTGGATATCATCCAGCAGTTTCTGCATACTGGCATAAATCTCGTTCGTAAGGATAATCTCCCTTCCCTCGAAGGTCAGGGTAATTGGTTCAGCCAGGTATTTTTCTACGGCCCGGAACCCCTGATAGTAAAATCCGAGGGCCTGGATTGTATTTAAATCACGTTCAGATTGTTTGGCCTTCGTAAAATAATCCAGTGCAAGAGTAACAGCATCTCGTTTTTGCTTCTCCTTGATCTCCCGGTAACGCTGCTTCGAAAGTCGATAATAGACCCAATAGTTCTTGTCATCCTCCCACGAATCAGCGGCCTCAAATTCTTCAATTTCATCGGCTGCTGTCGTCTGAATCATTTGCTCATACTTCTCACGAAACTCCTTGTTGTTATCGATCTGTGTCAGTACCGAGGTGGAGGATATGTTAACCTTAATTTCGGAGACGAGGTCTTCCAAGGCGCTCTTCTTGGCTTCCTGAACATAGTTGTTCACGGACCCTTTGGCCGAGTGGCCGATGCCCACGAAATAAGAATCTGTTTGAGGTTTTACGCTTAGCCACGCAGGGCGAGCATTCTGGGCATCCACGGCTGTCTTAGTAACCGATGGACTGCAGGCGAAGAGCAGCAGGAAAGTAAAAAACAGGTATTTCACGGGTAGAATCTGATTAGTGGTTAATAACCCACATTCATGCCAAAATATGAGTAATTCAGTCTATTAATCTAAAATAAGGATTAACCAGTCAGCAGAGTCATCGAATCCCTGGTGTAACCAAATATTAATCCCCGCCCCCAGAAGAGGCAATCTCGTAGGAGGTCATCACGGCAGAAAAGTATTCGCGGTTAAGGCGTGCAATATTGGTGATCTTGATCGCTTTGGGGCACTCTGCCTCGCAAGCGCGCGTATTGGTACACGCCCCAAATCCTTCCTTGTCCATTTGAGCTACCATTCGTTCCACCCGTTCTTTGCGCTCGGGCTTTCCCTGAGGCAACAAAGCAAATTGTGAGACCTTCGCACCAACAAAAAGCATTGCAGAAGCATTTTTGCAGGCCGCAACGCAGGCTCCGCAACCAATGCAGGTAGCCGCATCCATTGCCTCGTCAGCTACTTTCTTCGAAATCAAAACGGCGTTGGCATCGGCAGATGCTCCTGTATTGACCGACACATACCCACCTGACTGCTGAATCCGGTCAAACGCTGAGCGATCCACAACCAGGTCCTTAATTACCGGGAACGCCGTTGCCCTCCACGGTTCCACAACGATCGTATCTCCATCTTTGAACGTGCGCATATGAAGCTGGCAGGCTGTAGTCTGTTGGGGGCCATGGGGGCGTCCATTGATTACCATGCTGCACATCCCGCAGATTCCTTCACGGCAATCGTGGTCAAACGCGACAGGCTCCTCACCTTTCTTGATAAGATCGGTATTCAAAATGTCAAACATTTCCAGGAATGACATATCGGGAGAAACATGTCCGAGTTGATACGTCTTGAACCCACCTTTCGACTGCGTGTTCTTTTGTCTCCAGACCTTGAGCGTTATCTTCATGGCTTGAATCGTTATTCGTTGTTGGTTGATCGTTTCTGTAGTTGACTACTTGTAACTCCGCTGTGTAAGCTTCACATTCTCAAAGATGAGGGGCTCCTTATGAAGTTGGGCTTGTTGCCCGTCGCCGGTAAATTCCCAAGCTGCAGCATGAGCGTACTCATCGTCCTTACGCATCGCTTCTCCATCCGGTGTCGCTGACTCTTCACGGAAGTGCCCGCCGCAGGATTCTGCACGGCTGAGCGCGTCGTCCACCATCAGTTCGCCGAGTTCAATAAAATCCGCAACGCGCCCGGCTTTTTCCAACTCCGCATTCAACTCATTGCCACTGCCCAACACGTTGACATTCTCCCAGAATTCCTTTTTGATTGCCTGAATCTTTGCTTTTGCTTTCTTCAAGCCCGTCTCGTTCCGAGACATACCACAATATTCCCACATGGTGAGCCCTAATTCCCGATGAAACTCATCAACCGTCTTCTTCCCATTGATAGATAAGAGTTTTTCCACTCGGCCTTTAACAGCATCCATGGCCTCCTTGAATTCAGGGCGGTCCGTGCCTATTTTTTCCCAGGGCATTGCTGCCAGGTAATCGCCGATGGTATACGGAATCACAAAGTAGCCGTCGGCAAGTCCTTGCATCAGGGCGCTGGCGCCTAACCGGTTGGCACCGTGATCGGAGAAGTTGCACTCGCCCAGGGCATACAAGCCGGGCACAGTGGTCATGAGGTTATAGTCAACCCAAAGTCCACCCATCGTATAGTGAACGGCAGGAAAGATCATCATCGGCATCTCATAGGGATTGTCTCCCGTGATCTGCTTATACATGTCAAACAGGTTGCCGTACTTCGCTTCGATAGTCTTCCGTCCATCGCGCTTGATTGCGTCGGCAAAATCCAGGAATACAGCGAGCCCGGTGGCTCCTACTCCGCGACCTTCATCGCAAATATTTTTTGCGTTTCGGGATGCCACATCGCGCGGTACGAGGTTCCCGAAAGATGGATACCTGCGCTCAAGGAAGTAGTCACGATCTGCTTCCGGTATTTTAGCAGCGTCTTTTGCTTTCAGTCCCTTAACGCCCACTTTGGGTGCCCAAACTCTGCCATCGTTGCGCAGTGACTCAGACATAAGCGTAAGTTTCGACTGATGGTCGCCGGAAACAGGTATACATGTCGGATGAATCTGCGTGAAGCATGGATTTCCAAACAAAGCCCCTTTCTTATGTGCACGCCAAATCGCCGTAGCGTTGGAATTCTTGGCACTGGTTGACAGGTAAAACACGTTGCTGTATCCGCCGGTGCACATCAGAACGGCGTGTGCTGCATGGGCTTCAATTTTTCCGGTAATCAGGTCACGCGTAATGATACCGCGAGCCTTGCCGTCTACTATGACGACTTCAAGCATCTCGGTCCTGTTATGCATGCTGACTTTGCCGTTTGCAATCTGACGGTTGAGCGCTGAATAGGCCCCCAGAAGGAGCTGTTGTCCAGTTTGTCCACGCGCATAAAATGTGCGCGATACCTGAGATCCGCCGAAGGAACGGTTGGCAAGGGTACCTCCATATTCGCGCGCAAACGGCACGCCCTGCGCCACGCACTGATCAATAATATCCACACTTACTTCCGCCAGTCGATGCACGTTTGCTTCCCGTGCACGGTAATCGCCACCCTTGATCGTATCATAGAACAGGCGGTATACGCTATCCCCGTCATTTTGGTAGTTCTTGGCTGCATTGATACCTCCCTGTGCGGCAATGGAATGAGCCCGGCGTGGGCTGTCTTGATAACAGAAGGCTTTCACATTGTATCCCAGCTCACCTAACGAAGCGGCGGCAGACGCGCCGGCAAGTCCGGTTCCCACAACAATTACATCGTACTTTCTTTTGTTGGACGGGTTTACCAGTTTCAGATTGAACTTGTGCTTTGACCACTTTTCAGCGAGGGGTCCTGCGGGGATTTTTGAGTCTAGCTTCGTCATTTCTTTATGTGTCGTTACGTACTCAGGACAAATACATCATGATGGGAATGAGGGCAAATAAGGCAGGAATCAATATGGAAAAGACCTTTCCGACAATACTGATTGCCCCGTTGTATTTTAAGTGGCTCAGACCCAACGTCTGGAACGCGCTGATGAAGCCGTGCCACAGGTGAAAGCCGACTGCGGCCATGCAGACGGTATACAAAGCCACATACCATCCCACGTTAAACCATTCATTTACAGTGGTGTAGATATCACGAACCGGTTTTCCCTCATAATCGAGGATGCTCATTTCTCCATAGTGCATCTGGCCCCAGAAGTCTTTCAGGTGAATTACAAGGAAAACCAGGATGATTGTGCCCAGTATGCCCATGTTCCGGGATGACCAGATAGAAGACTGACTGTTATTGACCTTGTACCCTACTCCTCCGCGCGCTTTTCTGTTTTTTAGAGAAAGTAAGGCTGACCAAAGGATATGTATCAGGATTAGCCCAAAATTCACTTTTGAAATGGTCTGAATCAGTGGATTAGTGCTCATGAACTCGGCATACACATTGAAAGCATGTCCTCCATCATTTTTCAGCAGTTGAAGATTCCCGATCAGGTGAACCAGCAGGAAGGTGATCAGA
>JANNAZ010000123.1:0-3948 GCA_031384895.1 Cyclobacteriaceae bacterium
CTATCCGGAGAAGCACTTTTCTTCACCCAACCTGAAAGCAGACTTAAAGTACCTCAAGTTGAAAGTAGATATGGGGGCGGAGTACATCGTCACTCAGATGTTCTTCGATAACCGGAAATACATTGACTTTGTAAACCTGTGTCGGGAGGCGGGTATTACTGTTCCCATCATCCCCGGGATTAAACCAATGACCACCAAGAGCCAGGCCAATATTCTACCCACCGTATTTCACATCGATTTGCCGGAGGAGCTGGCCGACGAGGTGGAGAAGTGTAAAGACAACGCCGCCGTGAAGCAAGTAGGGATAGAATGGGCGGTGAAGCAATCCAAAGAGCTGATTAAGTTCGGGGTGCCCACGCTTCACTTTTATTCCATGGGCAAATCTGACCCGATCTATAAAATTGCGAAAGAGTTATTTTAGGAAATAAAAAAAGGGGCCGAAGCCCCTTCTTTCATTTTCATAGGATCAGCTTACTGACCTTTCAGCGGGAATCCAGTACCAGGATAACTGGATAGGTTTACCTTGGGTATGACAGCGCCAAACTTGGCATTTATTGCTTCGATAAACACGTTGGCTGTGAAAGCATATCCTCTGCTATTCGGGTGAACAGCGTCTTCTGAAAACATGCCTCCAGGCGGTGCGAACGAAGGCGTAACCGTTACGCCATTGGCTGAGTAAAACTTGCCAGCAAGTGCATCAGTTGCAAGGTCTTTGTAAGCCTTGTAGACGTCAGCAACTGCAACCCGGTCTGTTGCGGCAGCTGCCGCCGCTTTGATCTTGTCGTTAAACGCTATTGTTCGTGCCTGGATGTCAGCGATTTCGGTTGGGATCAACACATATTGATCGTCCAGCGGTGCGGACACTCCGGATACGAAAGTCGGCGAATTGGGTGGGTTAGGACACGTACCCAAGATGCCTCCGGCGGAGAGTGTAATCAGGTCAGTCGATTTAGCCTGACGGACACGGCCATACGGCGCCAAGGCTGCACCACCGGGGAGCAAGGCAAATAGTGATGCAATGTCCGTAAGGGTCTCATCCTTAATCAGGATGCCATTCTTTCCGTAGGCATATATCACTTTGCGGACTGCAGCATCACCTGCTGTAATTAATGTTAGTCCTACCAAGGCATCCAGTGCAGCGTTATAGCCGCCAAATCCTGCCGGTCCGTTTAGTGATGCAAGTGTCGCAGCATCCGTGCAATTTGTTGACTTAAATTCAATTGCATTCCAGGTAACCGTTGTGAAGAAAGGAAGCGTAGTGATGTCAGGAATGGTTCCAACAACACCTTTTGAATTTGGCACAGCGAGAAGCCCATTCAGGTTTAAATCGAAAGTGAAATCAAAAGTGGCCTGAGGTGTCAGGTCTATACTCCCCGTTCCATTGAGGCTGCCAAGAGCACCGGCAGTCGCATAATTTAGTATGTCGAAATTGCCCAGGTAAAGGAGGAAGAATGAGCCCCCTTTGCTGGCGGCATCGGTAAGCAACAAAGAAGTACCGGGAGCAGTTGCAAATCTCGCGTAATACGGATTTCCTACGCCTGGAGTTGGGTTGCCAAAGGCAGCCGCTGTTGTATGGAATACACGGGTTCCGGGAACGCCAAAGTTATTGAGTGCTGCTTTGTCACCCGCAAACGCACCGGGAAGATCTGCTGTATTGTAAGGAGCAGGCATCGCAGGGGTGGTAACGGTAGATGGGCAGGTGGTTGTTGTTAGCGGAGTGCCTGCGGCTTTGGGGCCAGCCGAACGGGAAGTCTGGCAACCTGTTCCGTCCGGATCAACATCTCCATCCGGATCGAAAAGGAGAAACCTTCCCCGGATGATGCCCCCTCCTGGATTTGATGCGCTGGAGTTAAACCCATTAACAGATCCGATATCCGGCTGGTTGAAGGCGCCACCGCCAACCGTAGTGAATTGGTCAGCTAACATTTTGCCCATGGAGACAGCTTGTCCATCGTTGAAAAGCGATCCAGCTTGCATGCCGGCCGTGTACGAGTCCCCTAAAGCGATGAACTTCGTGAAGTCAGCCGATCCTTTGCTAGGTGTTGGATCTTCCGTTATTACTGGCGGCTGGGGATCGATGGGCGTTTGCTTGCAGGCTCCTGTCAACAGAGCTGTCAATAGAACGATAGAAAGTAGTTTATTCGTTTTCATGTGATCTCTATTTTTTGGATTAGTTCAGGAACTCGTCAAAGGTGATGGAGAAATAATATTGCTGACCAACGAATGGAGCGCCCAGGTTAGTGCGGTAATCTCCGCCACCCAGGTTTGTACCGCCTAACTTGAACACAGACTTGATGGAAGACACTTTGTAACTAACCTGTGCATCGAGCACGCCGAATTCAGGTACATTCCATTTTCCGTAAGAGGATTCCCACAGGAAGCCGGTCTGGTACCTGTAGTTAATGCTTGCCCCGAAGTTGGCAAAAATCTTCCGGTTGCTAAGTCCGATGGATCCCCGATTATTAGGGGTGTTAAAGCCTGCGCGGAAATCATTGTCTTCCTGGGCCACGTAGTTGGCATAGTTGTAGTTACCGGTGATTTCGAAATTGCTCGGCAGCTTATACGTTAAGCCAAGACCTATACCAAAGGAAGTCACATCCCGCGTTGAATTTACATAGGGCGAAAAGAGACTCCCCGGCTTAATGACCACTCCTTGATGTTTGAAAGGTATGCCCTGGCTATCATTAGCAAACTTGCTTGCTACGATCTGACCACCAATAAACCCGGTGTAGGTAGTATAATATCCGTTCAAGTCAACGAGAATCTTCTTGGCAAATATTCCTTTATAGCCGACTTCTCCAGATACTAATTTCTCGGGCTGCACGTAGGCCAGGTTTGCCGTCTGCAAAAGATCAATGGTTGCTGCAGATCCGGTCGGTGTTCCTGAAGCCGGGTCAAGCCTTCCGCCAGCTGCAAAAAAAGCATTATACGATGTCTGGGTATAGGCACCTCCATTATGAATACCGTAAGCTTTGGCATTCTTTTCTGTGCTTCCAAGAAGCGTACCGCTGGATGAAGGGAAATAGATGAACTGAGCCTGCGTATCCGGGTTCCTGAATCCGGTCTGGAACGAAGCACGGAAATTGTTGTCTGCGTTCAATGAATACACGAAAGATATCCGTGGCGTTACTTGTCCCTGGAAGTTCTCATTCTTGTCATAACGAAGAGACGCCGTTGCCTTCAGTTTCTCTGCGAAAGTCTTTGCAATCACGCCGTATACTCCAAACTCACCAATCTTGATCCGTTGGAAGTTAATTCCATCAACAGGTGCTTCGTTGAAAATGGTACCGTTAGAAAACAGATCGTATTGCCTCCAGTTACCCCCCACCTGTATTTCTGCCCACTTCAGTTTTTTGAATTGGTAGTTTCCCTCAATGTGAAGAAGTTTCGAATTGTCGATAAAGGACGCTCCACCACCAACCGCATGGGATCCACCACTTGGATCAACCCAACTGCCAGTCGGAGTTTTCTGGAAGTAATTGGCCTTCACTGCGTTTACCAGATTCGTAAATTGGGGTGTGCCGGGTACCGGCCGGTTGCGATCAGCAAAGGCGCGGGCTGCGGCAGGATCCCCAGCCGGAACGCCTGGGATATTTCCCTGCATGGCGAAAAGGTATTCAGGGACCCAGCCGGCTGTTGGGCTGCCAGGAACTGACGAAGGATTATAAGTCTCATTCATGTATGCTCCCAGCGCAGTTAGGTTATAGGACTTACCTGCATCTGTAGCTGACTGGTAGGCGCGGAGAAAGAAATTGTCTCCCTTAACTTCCAGTTTGTGGAACTGCTGTGTAAAATCCCGCAGCGCATATTTTTCTGTGCCCTGATACAAGGAACTTCCACCACCGTACCGGTAGTTATATAGTACTTCAACCTTGTCGGTTATCCGGTAGTGCAAAGCTCCGTCAAATTTGATACTCTTCGCCTCGCGGTCATCGTTCAGATCTTGCT
>JANNAZ010000228.1:0-4508 GCA_031384895.1 Cyclobacteriaceae bacterium
GACACATTTTCTCCAGGTAAAACTCAGCTATGCGGGTGGTAATCGTATGGCAATTCCAGTACCAGGAGGAGGATCCGGCGATTTTGCCAATCTCCGCGACGTTGACGGATTCCTCGAAATCCCTCAAGGCAAGAGTACGTGCACCGCTGGCGAAGCTTTCCCATTTATACCGTTTAGAGGCGCCTACTAGGCCCTCAGTTATCATTCTTGCACAAAATCCCCCATCGCCTTAACTTCGCACTCCGAATCGAAAAATGAAAAAAGTCAGAAGTCAGAAGTCAGAAGTCAGGAGTCAGGAGTATGAAATATGGTCCTAATTCTAAAATCCTCCAATCCTATTAATCCTAGTCCATGTTTGAAAGTTTAAGTCAAAAAATTGAGAAAGCCATTCAGACCCTCAAGGGTCAGGGTCGCATCACGGAAATCAACGTCGCCAGCACGATAAAGGAAATTCGCAAGGCCCTGATCGATGCCGATGTCAATTACAAAGTAGCTAAGGAAGTAACAGATGAGATCAAGGTGAAGGCCATGGGGCAAAACGTGCTCACGGCGATTTCACCGGGCCAGTTGCTTACCAAGATTACCAACGACGAACTCACCCTCCTGATGGGTGGCGAGAGTGAAGACATCAAGATCGAAGGCAACCCCGCGGTCATTCTCGTTGCTGGATTGCAGGGCTCTGGAAAGACAACATTTTCCGGAAAACTAGCCAGCTACCTGAAACGGCAAGGTCGGCAGGTTATGTTGGTGGCCTGCGATGTGTATCGGCCCGCGGCTATTGAGCAGCTGAAAGTCCTCGGGGCACAAATTGGTGTCGAGGTCTACGCCGATCTGGAAACCAAAGAGCCCCTGCGCATCGCCAAGGCGGCCCTCGAGCATGCACGCAAGAACAATCATCGCATTGTTATCGTGGACACCGCAGGGCGTCTTGCGGTTGACGAGGCCATGATGAATGAGATAGCTTCATTAAAACAAGAGCTCAAGCCGTCAGAGACCCTATTCGTTGTGGATGCCATGACGGGGCAGGATGCCGTGAATACAGCGAAAGCATTTAACGATCGGATAAATTTTGACGGCGTTGTTTTAAGTAAAATGGATGGAGACACACGCGGCGGTGCTGCGTTATCGATCAGGCGGGTGACAGAAAAACCCATCAAGTTCACCAGCTCCGGCGAGAAGATGGAAGCGTTGGATCGCTTTTATCCCGATCGCATGGCCGGACGCATACTCGGAATGGGTGACGTCGTAGGTCTTGTTGAAAAGGCTCAGGAGTCGTTTGACCAGGACGAGGCCGCGCGCCTTCAGAAAAAAATCCGCAAGAATCAGTTTGATCTCAATGACTTCCTTAACCAACTCGCCCAGATCAAGAAAATGGGCAACATGAAGGACCTGCTGAGCATGGTACCTGGCATGGGAAAGGCCATGAAGGATGTTGATGTAGATGACAATACGCTTAAACCCCTGGAAGCCATCATTCGGTCGATGACCATCTCCGAACGGGAAAGTCCGGAAATCATCAACAGCAGCCGCAAGGAGCGTATCGCTAAAGGAAGCGGAACCTCAATTCAGCAGGTCAATCAATTACTGAAGCAGTTTACCGAGTTGCGGAAAATGATGAAGACCATGAACAAGATGGGTGGTGGAAAGCGAGCCCTGTCAGCCCTTAATCCCTTTGGGCATTAGTCATAAACATTCCAATTAACCAGCAGATTTCGCAAAAGGTACATCGTGTACTTTGTGGCTCTCCAAAGCAAGGCCACAACGAACACGGAGAAGGCACACCGATCACAAAGGAAAATGGCAAGAGAAAACGTCGGGGGCTCTGTGGCCTTCGCACTGCATTTCTCTCTGATGCGGTAGAACAGATCGTGCCTTCAAACATAATCCTTCCTAACAGTGAACCTCGTGTAGCCTTCCGCCGTTAGATGACCAACGTCACTTGACGGCAATTCAATCTTAAACCAAATCAAAAAACCATGAAAAGAACACTTTCTACAGTTATCCTCCTTGCGTTGGCACTCACGCTTGCCATGGCTCAAGACAAGAGCAAGCGTCCCAGCCCCCCGATGGTGGCCGAAGGCAGCATCGATGGCGTCAAGGTCAGAATCGATTACTCCGCCCCCTCAGCAAAAGGGCGTAAAATGCTTGGCGGGAATGAGGCCTACGGAAAAGTATGGCGCACAGGTGCCAATGAAGCCACCGTCATTGAAATTGACAAGCCGATCAAGGTTGAAGGTCAGGCGCTGGCCGCAGGCAAATATGAACTCTTCAGCATCCCGGGAGAATCTGAATGGACTATCATTTTCCAGAAGTATGGAAAACAGTGGGGCGCCATGGATTACAAAGAAAGCAACGATGTCCTTCGTGTAAAGGTGAAACCCGTCAAAACAGCTGCATTTGTTGAAACATTCGTGATAGCCGTTGAGAAGAATCAAGTTACCCTGCAGTGGGAAAACACGCGGGCAGCGTTTACGGTGAAGAACTAATCAGCGCTATATTCCAGATTCCAGGTTCCAGATAGGAATCTGGAATTTGTATTTTCAGAGCGTATTGAAATAGTCCACCATAAGAAGCAGATCACGCTCATTGGAAAGATTCAACTTGTTGATCCGTTGAAATTTTTTCATCTCCACCTCACGCTCCGCCCAAATCTTGCTCAGTTCCTTTTTGTTCATGACGCGCAACTCTGTTCCGGGGCTATAGAGCATAGTCCTTTTCTTTACAATCTGATAATCCTCACTTCCTGCACTCAACGTTGTATTGTAATTCGGCCTTAATAAAGTAGTCTCCACTAACGAATACACATCCAGTTTTCCCCAGCACAACACTTCCAAAAACCCTCTTATTGGCACACCTTGTCTGGCAAATTCTTTACCATTGAGGAAGTGATGTGGAAGATTAGAAGCGGAATCAACAAACTCAAAAGACTGAATCACACTTCCATCCAGGGCTTTAAGCTTATCCTCCAGCAAAATATCAATGCCATAGTTTAGCATGTCGTATTTCATTTTGGGCAACTTGAACACCTTGTTTTCGCGGTATAGCGTAATGGATCCGGCGCACCAGGAAGTTGTAAAGTAGGGATCACCCTGAACGCCAGGTCCACTGGCCTCATTGCGGGATGGCCTGGATTCCCGCTCCAGGTCACGAACGATCATGATTGTCTTCAGATCCGTATTACTTATCTGGCATACCACATTCAAGGGGAGGAAGATCACGACAAAAAATGCCAGCACGTATCGGTTCATAACGGCAATAATAATCAAAACGGACATTAAAATAATCTGGCCTATCTCAAAAAGGCCACACTGTCCCATTAACGTAATCAAACGTATTTAGTGCAAAATCATAAAAAAGAAAAGGGTCTGGAACGTGTTCCAGACCCTTCACTAAATCTCAAGGATTCAGGCTAGAGGAAGTTCAGGCCCAAAGGCCATCCACCCGTCCGCGTCAGGCTGCTAGTGCCTGTATCGCCGTAATCGTTGAACCAATCCACAACCATGGTTGTCCCATCGTTACTAACAATGGAAAACGAGTAGACAAGGCCATATTTATCAGCACCCGTAACGGTAATATCGTTACAGAAGTCTATCCAGTTAACACCAGCGGCATCGGTGTCGCTCCACGCACACTCATACTGGCCAAACGTAGCATCTCCCAACCCATATTCACCGTGCGTCACTTTGGTTAATGTAGTTGTTCCTGAAACAGAAGGTAGACAGGGTGTGATTGGTACAACCGCTCCCGTCACCACCGTAACATAATCCACATCTCCGGCTAAGTCGGACGCGCAAACAACCACTGTAACCACATTTTCGAATGGCGATTTGTAAACGCCGCCGGTACCGGCAATTGCATTATTCACATTCGAGTTTGTGTATATTTTCCCATCAGGGAAAACCATAGCCTGGCGGAACCTAAATTGGTCCTTGCCATTGACAATCTCTGGAAGGGTTATTCCTAACAGGGTCATAATCTCGGTTGCCGTATGCGTCATGATTACACGAGGCAGGCCGGTGATCGGGTCATTCACGAAATCAGCATTAGGATATGACTTCAGCAGCTTTTCAGCGCGGTCCGTACCCCCGTTTGAAGGGGTAAGGTCCGTGAATGATACATACAAATCTGCACTTGTGAACAACCTTCCACGATCTCGGTCATTGGCTTCAAAGGTAGTCTCGTACTTCGAGGTCCCGATGTTACTCGTGAGGATCACAGAATTTGTGCCGATTATTTTGAGAATTCCTGCATTGGAATTGTTCAAATCGGTGAACGAAACGGGATACTTACTCTCGTCCGTACACGAAAACCCCAATGCCATCAAGAAAAGGGTAATTACTATATGAGTTTTTTTCATGGTGTATTTCATTATAGGGTTACTTAACAAAACCGTCAGGGTTATTATCCCAGAATACTTTCACCTTATTGTCCGGCTTCTGAGTTGAATTGCTGTTGCGAATAACATAAACAGCCGGATACGTAAAGGAGCGGTAGAAATTACCTGGGAC
>JANNAZ010000241.1:0-2513 GCA_031384895.1 Cyclobacteriaceae bacterium
GCTCAGTCCATTGCGGCTCAAGTACAAACAGAATATCTCCCGAACGCTTGTGGTTGAATCCCCTGACGAGCGTTCCTTTTGTTCCCGCCTCCCCAAAATCTGCATTCCGGATCGTATTGGCCGTATACACCTCCGCAATCCCATCCGTATTGAGTAAATATTGGGTAATGAGCTCAGTGGCCATCAGCATATCAAGACCGGCACTCTTCAAGTCGCTGCCGAATGCTTCATGATCAAGGAAAATCTGCGTATTGCTGATTCGCTTGATCAATTTCCTGTCTCCAAAGAATGGTTTTAAGAAATCAGTTAAGCCATTCAGCAATACCGGAGTCTGAATCATGCCAGCTGGAATCTTGTTGGTCATCATATCATTCGGAATATCTGCAACGCCATGATCCGATGTAAGAAAGACGACGTACTTCCCGGCGCCAACTTTGCGGTCAAGGGTGTTCAGCAAATCTTCGATATTCTTGTCGAGCCGCAAGTAGGTATCCTCCACTTCGACAGAATTGGGACCCATGGCGTGGCCAATATAATCCGGGCCTGAGTAAGACACAGCCAGGAAATCCGTGACGTCATCCACGCCCATTTCCTCACCGTCCATTGCCGCCTTGGACAAGTCCGTAAGGAGTTCAGAGCTAAATGGAGACTGAATAACAAGGTCATACCCGGGATTCTGCCCTCGAATTTCCTTGAGTTTGTAAGGAAACACGGGCCGTGATTCTTTTCCCTTGATCCGCGTTTCATAGGGCGCGTCGTCGGGTCCGCTTTCTTCGTACTGCTCGATAGGAAGTAGTGGTTTCCACTCACGGGAAATGTATTGATCTGACAACCTCAGGCTATTGAATTTCTCAAGCCACGAAGGGAGCCCAGGTTTATAGTAGGTACTGCTTATGAATTTTCCTGTCATTACATCAAACCAATATGCTCCATCTGGCATATGGCCTGCCGGAAGTACAGCCCCACGGTCTTTCATCGATAGCCCAATAACTTTGGCGCGCTTTTGCGTTGATAGTTTTAATTCATCTGTGATGGTTGTTGATAGCATCCGCCAGGGTGACACAGCTCCCCGTCCCAATTCACTGCCTACCGGCTTCTGCCGCGCATCCCCCACACAGTTGACCATCTCCTCCGAATCTTTGTTATACCAATCATTACCGATGATTCCATGAATGGCAGGAGTTGTTCCTGTAAAAATGGTTGCATGGCCGGGACCCGTATAAGTAGGTATGTAACTATAGTGCGCATTCTTCAGCATGAAGCCGTCGTTCATCAACCTTCGGAATCCGCCCGGGCCGAATTTCTTTTCGAAGCGATAGAGGTATTCTTGCCGCATCTGATCAACAACTATTCCTACAACTAGCTTAGGTTTCTCCTGCGCGAATGCGGAAAGTGATAACAGGCCAGAAAGAAGAATCAGCGCAAAAGGTCTCATGGCATTTGAATTACTGGCAGCAAAGCTAAATGATTGGTCAGTTATCGCAAGCGATTTTCTCAAACTCATCCGCTTCCATTGCCTGCTTGCGAACGATTTTGCCCAGGTTGTCGAAATACACAACCACGGAAATGCCGGCCTCGGCGATGTGACGTTCGGTAAAGTATAGCGGAATCCCTCCCGTGCCAAGATTAATAATATCTGTGTATTGAATAGGGATAATCGTTCCACGGCGCGTGCTAATAACCCCATACACTTTATCCTGCTGAACCAATGCAATTTTCTCTTTCGATGTCTCATTCAAATACGTGTACGTTCGGATATTATCCAATTTCGTTCGCTGCGAGGCTATTTCCAGCAATTTCCAGGTATCGCCTTTCTTTACCCAGGCGATCGAATCAGTCCAGTATTGAACGTCTGTCCACTGATCGGCACTCAATGGTTTGCCGTCCGCATGGATAAAGGTGTACCCGTTTTCCTTAAAGGCGAGCCATAGTTTGTTGTTGTAGGGCCGAACATTTCGATCAACTACTGGTTTGACCAGTAAATTCGTGCGGGCGTCGAACCATCCAAACTTCTTGTCCTTTAGCAACGAAAAGGAGTGCTCACCGGATGCGACAATGGCATCGTACTCCAACGGAAGGATAATCTTGCCATCTTCACGAAGCAAACCTTTCTTCTTCGACTGAGTAACGATGAAAAGTGATTCCGCAGTAGGTTCAATCTGATCAAACTCCGCCGTGAACTGCCGGGCGCCTGTTGCGGCGTCATATACAACCTTTCTTTTCTTTTCCTCAAGCACAAGCCACGATGCAGAATCGCGATACTCCTTGAATTGAAAGAATGAACCCTTGAGAAAAGTGAGTCGTTGGCCTCCTGGTAGATATGCACTAACTGAATCCTTTTCTTGAAGAAAAGCAAGTTGACCCTGAAACCAGACGCTATCTCCGGCGGCAAGCCAACCAAACCCTTTGTCAAATAGCCAATGACGACCGCCGGGGTCCTCCATCCTTACCCACCCCGCCTGTTCTGCAACCTGCTTGTACGGCTTCTTTTCAAGTTTCTTGATTCCATTGAC
>JANNAZ010000347.1:0-2613 GCA_031384895.1 Cyclobacteriaceae bacterium
CAGAGGCCAGGAAGCGACCGGAGATTGGAAATGTGTTTACGTTGTACCGGTCCAATGTGCCACAAAAGCGGATCAAGGTTGACTACGACAAGGCTGAAAAGCTAAACATCGATCAGAATGAAATCATTAGCACCATTTCCACCTACCTGGGTAGTAGTTATGTGAATGACTTCAACCGGTTTGGGCGTCAATACAAAGTGTTTGTGCAGGCTGAAGCGGAAGACCGCCTTCAACCAACTGATATCGCGAGGTATTATGTGCGAAGCAGGAGTGGGAAAATCATACCCTTAAATACATTGGCACAGGTGGAGGATATTTCCGGCCCTTCATACACGAATCGCTTCAACATGTTTAGGGCCGCAGAAATTTCTGGAGCCCCTGCAGAAGGGTATAGCTCTGCGGATGCCTTGAAAGCACTTGAAGAAGTGGCGGCAACATTGCCGAAAGAGTTGGGGATCGCCTGGAGCAATATGTCCTATCAAGAGAAGGAAGCGGAAGGAAGCGGCGGCACGGTGTTCCTTATGGCACTTGTATTCGTGTTCCTGATTCTGGCCGCGCAATACGAAAGTTGGAAACTTCCGTTCAGTGTATTGTTGGGCGTACCAGCCGCCATTTTTGGAGCCTTCCTCGGCTTGTGGCTGGGTGGCCTGTGGAGCCCGAGTTATGTTAACAACGTCTTCGCACAGATTGGACTGGTCATGTTGATCGGTCTTACTGCCAAGAACGCGATCCTTATCGTAGAATTTGCAAAAATGCTTCATGAGGAGCAGGGCAAACCGCTTTTTGATGCGGCCCTGGAGTCCGCAAAGCTTCGCCTTCGTCCGATCCTGATGACTTCGTTTGCGTTCATGCTGGGTGTGGTTCCCTTGCTTACTGCTTCTGGTGCTGGTGCCGAAGCACGAAAAGTAATGGGGATAGCTGTATTCAGCGGGACCCTGGTGGCGACCATTATCGGTGTAATTATTGTGCCTGCCTTGTATGTCTTTATTGAAAGCATTGGCAAGAAGAAATTACCCCCCGGACAGGCAGGTAAATCCGAAGCCTCTGTTTCACCTTCTGAACCGGCTCATTGATATGAAGAAGCTATTTTTCATCGCCTTTATTCTTTTGATAGTTGCCGGATGCGCAGTAGGGCCCAAATATTCACGGCCCGACAAAAAAAGACCTGAAGGGTATACCCAGGCTCCATCAAAATCTGATTCCATCACGAATCTCAAATGGTGGGATGTGTATCAGGACAGCGCATTGCAAAAGTTGATTAGAATAGCTGTCGACTCAAACCTCGATTTGAGTATTGCTATCGCCCGTGTGGATGAAGCGAAGGCTGTGCTGGGATACAATCAGGCTAACCTGTTTCCCTTCCTTGATTATAGTCTTCGTGGCCGTGCTTCTGATTTCAGTAAGAGCGCTGAACAGTCGGGTGTGACCTTCTCACAAAATTCAGTTGCTGCCCTGGGAAATGTTTCCTGGGAGATTGATGTTTGGGGTAAGCTACGCCATGCCAACCGCGCGGCTTACGCCGACCTCGTCGCAACGGATGAAGTAAGAAAATCAATTTACATCAGCCTCGTGGCCCAAATTGCCGAATTGTATTTTCAGTTGCGCGGATTGGATGAGCGCATGGAAATTACACGTCGGACCTATCAAACCCGGATGGAGTACTTGCGCATTATTAGCCTTCGTTTTGAGAAAGGCAATGTCTCGGAACTGGACAAACTGCAAGCAGAACAGATTGCTGCCGATGCGCAGTCACAGTTGTTTAGCCTGGAGCGCTCCATCATTATTACAGAGAATGCACTTAATGTCTTGTTGGGTCAGGCTCATGCGCCCGTTACTCGCGGTTTGCGCAATGATGAGCAGCAGTTGCCTTTGGATATTCCCAGCGGACTGCCATCTGAATTGCTGGAAAGAAGGCCTGACATCCGGGGAGCAGAGCAGAAACTCATCGCTCAAACTGACCGTGTTGGTATTGCTGTAGCGTTGAAGTTCCCTTCGTTAAGTCTCACCGGATTATTGGGTGTGGCCAATCCTGAGATATCAAATCTATTCTCAAAGGATGCGTTCCTTGGCTCTGTAACTGGACAACTAACCGGACCGATCTTCCGCTTTAACCAGAACAATCGCCGGGTTGAAGCCGAGCGTGCGAAGGTCAAACAGGCGGGCTATCAATATGAGAAGACAGTGCTTACCGCATTTGCCGAAGTAGAAAATTCGCTGGCTGAAGTCAGGACCTACCGCAATGAGTTTGGGGCCCGCCAAACGCAGGTAGCGGCAACGGCAAAGTCATTGACGCTTTCCAAGGCATTGTATGACAATGGCTACACGTCTTTCTTGCAGGTGCTGGATACCGAACGTGAACTGTACAATTCACAGTTCCAAAAATCAGTCGCTCTGCAAAATCAGCTGATCTCCACGGTTCGCCTTTACAAGGCGTTAGGGGGAGGGTGGTAAGCTGAATTAAATTCCCCTTTCGATTAATGTGGCACATTTAAGTCCTACTTTGTCAAGGTTGCCCACTTGCCTCAAAATATCGCCCTTTGTGGTCGAGGGGTGGGCGACACCAAAATGGGTGTGGCACACCCAGGGTATCTTTTAAAAATGCAACCCGAGGGA
>JANNAZ010000432.1:0-2983 GCA_031384895.1 Cyclobacteriaceae bacterium
CAAGATCATGAACGTCACCGTTTACGGTGGCCCACAAAATCCTTGCCGCCGGCTTTCCCACTTGACCACTCCGCCTTTTCTCTTCTTCGAGATAAGGTGTCAGGTAGGCAACCGCCTTCTTCATTACCCGGGCGCTTTTTACAACCTGACACCTTATCTCGAAGAAGAGAAAAGGCGGGGTGGTCAAGTGGGAAAGCCGGCGGCAAGGATTTTGATGGCCACCGTAAAAGGTGACGTTCATGATATTGGAAAGAATATTGTCGGCGTCGTGCTGGCCTGCAATAACTATGATGTGGTGGACCTGGGTGTCATGGTGCCCTCGGAGAAAATTCTGGAGGCCGCCCGACGCGAAAAGGTGGATATCATTGGCCTGAGCGGACTGATCACACCGTCGCTGGATGAAATGGTTCACATGGCCAAGGAGATGCAGCACGAAAAAATGGATCTTCCGCTGCTAATCGGGGGCGCCACCACATCGCGGATCCACACGGCAGTTAAAATTGACCCGCACTATGACGGA
Organism: Cyclobacteriaceae bacterium; assembly: GCA_031384895.1. GTDB lineage: Bacteria > Bacteroidota > Bacteroidia > Cytophagales > Cyclobacteriaceae > ELB16-189. The sequence continues at coordinate 521 of JANNAZ010000432.1, forward strand.
GCGGTTATTCACGTACTGGATGCGTCACGCTCAGTGCCCGTAGCCAGTGAACTGATGAACCCGGAGACACGGGGAGTAATCAAGCAGCGCATCAAGCAGGAGTATGCCCAGTTGCGAAAGGACCACGAAGGGAGGCAGCTGGAAAAGACCTATATCTCCTTGGCAGACGCGCGTAAAAACAAGGTGGTTATTTCTTGGGATGAGTTAAGACCGACACAACCTTCGTTCTTTGGACGAAAGGAATTCCTGAATTATCCGTTGGAGGAAATAAGGAAGTACATTGACTGGACGCCTTTTTTCCAAACATGGATGTTGGCCGGCAGGTATCCTGACATTTTGAAAGATAGTCTGGTCGGAGTGGAAGCAACGCGGTTGTATGAAGATGCGCAGCAAATGCTAGACACGATTGTCGTTGGTAGAAAGCTTCAGGCTAACGGTGTTTTGGCTTTCTATCCGGCACAAAGAACACTGACTGATGATGTGATCCTCTATCGTGACAGAGAAATGACTACAGAAGCCGCGACGCTCTATTTCTTGCGGCAGCAAAATAAAAAGGCAGCTAACCTGCCTAATTTCTGTCTGTCTGATTTTGTGGCCCCACAGTCGAGCGGGAAGAAAGACTACATGGGTCTCTTTGCCGTCACCGCTGGGATTGGCCTGGAGAAACTCATCGCACCATTTAAGGCCCAGCAGGACGACTACAAGGAAATCATGGCAAAAGCGTTGGCGGACAGGCTGGCGGAAGCCTTTGCAGAGTGTCTCCATGCCAAAGTCAGAACGGAATGGTGGGGGTATGCAAAAGACGAACAGCTTACGGCAAGTCAAATGATTGCGGAAGATTACACCGGCATTCGCCCGGCGCCAGGCTATCCGGCGTGCCCGGACCATACGGAGAAGAAAACAATTTTTGAGTTGCTCGCTCCAGAAAAAAATGCAGGAATCCGATTGACGGAATCCTATGCGATGTTTCCAGCCTCCTCGGTTAGTGGCTATTATTTTTCGCATCCTGAAGCCAAGTACTTTGGATTGGGAAAGATTGGTAAAGATCAGGTTGCTGAGTATGCGCAGCGGAAGGGAATGAGCATAGTGGAAATTGAAAAGTGGCTTTCACCGAACTTGGCGTATTAATGCATTTTCACGCCTGCCTTCGCCGAAGCGGCTACGCGCAGGCAGGCAAAGAGCGCAAAGGCTATCGCAAAGGCCGCAAAACAGCATTGAAAGGCATAGATTGATCTTGTTTTCAGGATTGAATATAGATAGCCTCGACAGTGAATAGTTCTAGATTGAGGCATGAATGAGAATGAGTTATCGTACAAAATTATTGGCGTGGCATTAGAACTTCATAAATCTTTAGGGCCAGGTCTCCTTGAATCTGTTTATGAGACCGCGCTAGTGCAGGACCTTGCTGAAATTGGGTTGGACATTAAGCGTCAGGTGGCACTGCCATTTGTTTATAAGGAGATCAAAATGGAGGCAGGGTTTAGAATTGATATCTTGGTGAATGATAAGGTAATTTTGGAAATGAAGTCGGTGGAGACGTTGGCGCAAGTTCATTTTGCACAAACATTGACTTATCTTAAATTGTCGAAACTGAAACTAGCACTCCTAATAAATTTTAATGTCAAGTCGTTAAAAGAGGGAATCCATCGTGTTGTTAACAATTTGTAGTTTTGCGGCCTTTGCGCTGAACCTTAGCGCTCTTTGCGAGAAAGGAATCCATTTCACGCAAAGTCGCAAAGGAGGGGACGCAAAGGAGGGGAAGAAATTGTTAAAAGAGGAAATCCGTCGCGTTGTTAATAATTTTTAACTTTGCGCTCTTTGCGATAAGCTTAGCGCTCTTTGCGAGAAAGAAAAAATAGAAGAATGAAAGTAACAGACCACATCAGAAACGCCCAGGGGAAACCCTTGTTTAGCATCGAGATTCTACCACCCCTGAAAGGTGAGAATATCCGCAAGCTGTTTGACAACCTCGACCCGCTGATGGAGTTCAAGCCGCCATTTATTGACGTCACGTATCACCGCGAGGAATATGTGTACAAGAAAAAGGATAATGGGCTACTCGAGAAGCGCTCGACACGGAAGCGCCCCGGAACAGTCGGGATCTGCGCGGCAATCCAGAACCACTACAAGGTGGATACCGTACCGCACATCATCTGTGGAGGATTTACACAGGAAGAAACGGAGAATGCGTTGATTGATCTTCAGTTCCTCGGCATTGACAATGTGCTGGCCTTGCAGGGCGATGCGATCAAGACAGAGGCACGCTTTGCGGCGGAACCCGATGGCCATAAGTATGCCTCGGAATTATTGGGGCAAATTGTAGGGATGAACCAGGGGAAGTTCCTGGATGAGGACCTGGAGAACGCGTCACCGACAAACTTTTGTATTGGTGTAGCCGGCTATCCGGAGAAGCACTTTTCTTCACCCAACTTGAGGTACTTTAAGTCTGCTTTCAGGTTGGGT
>JANNAZ010000356.1:0-1630 GCA_031384895.1 Cyclobacteriaceae bacterium
TGATTACTCAGACATCCCAGAATTGGATAAAGACTTTTTCAAGTCTGCGACTCTTGTCCTACCTGAGCCGAAAACCACCGTGACCATTCGGCTTGACCAGCGTGTTCTTGAGTGGTTCAAAGCCAAGGGGCCTGGTTATCAGACGCGTATCAATGCCTTGCTCAGAGCATATATGGAGGCGCACAAAGGATGAGGCGAGGGCAACCGACCGTCCTTCTTGCTCGCAGAATAGAGGAAGGGATGGAGCCTGATGATCTTCTGTGCTCGCGCAACGCGCGGCCTCCGAAGGCCCTCGTTGGACGCGCGCAATGGAAGATCAATCAGCCCCCATCCCTAAGGAGAGAACAAGCAGGCTTGGAGGGAGCATGGATATCGTCCGATGCGCGCAGTAAGGGACAGTTCGGTCGCCCTCGCTGAGGGGGAATGAGAGGAAAAGAGCGTGCTTGCGGAAACCGCGGCCTGACAGTGTGTGGCCCAAAGCCGTGAAGAGCTTCCCTTGCCCCCGGACCGCGCGCCCTAAAGTAAACAGAATGGGATGCTGCTCTCAGCCTCATAATCCATTGCGGTTCAGATGACTAAAGACGCAATCCTTGATAACTATAAACGAGTATTGTCTCAGCAGAGGTTCGCGCTCGAAGGATTATTTTCATCTTCGGTGTCCGCCATTGAGAAGTCGAACCAACGTCCCCGTCTCGGTGATTGGTCAAAAGATATAGTCCAAGCATTCCATGAGAGTGCTGTAACTGCATATGCTTCGCAAATTTATGCAGGATGCCTGTTCTTGGTTTTGGACCGCTGGATACAATCGCTGGCTAGAGACTTTGAGTTGAATGTTGAGGAGCGCTTAGATGCCGGAGAACTGATCGGCAAGACACCATTGTCACGCCTCATCTGGGCGACAGCGAATAACTTCAGACACTACAAAGAATGGAATCAGAAAAATACGAATTCACAATCTTCCATGCAGGCTCTCAACAAAGCTGGCATTCCCGATGACTATCTTAAAGATATTTGCGCCATGGATGTTTTGATACTCATCAAGCCAACAACCTACGCCAATCTTGAAGAAAAAGTCCTCGATATTGCAGATAAGTTAAGGGCAAAGTCATGAATGGGAAATGGGGTTGGGTTTTACATTGACACATCGCACGCTCCAGACTCATTGGCGAGAGGGTGGTGAGGGTTACTTCCTTGGCCGTTTCTTGGCCAGATTCCAGAAACCGCGCGGGTCGGTAATCGTTATGCCACTGACTTCATTTGCCACATCCAGCAAGTCTTTGTCGCCCGGGATAACCACTTTGGCCTTGGCAGCTATGCGGACGTGAGAACCTACTGATCCTCCTCATTGCAAACTGGAATACGGATGGGATATAGGCTCGGCCTGAATGGGCATCGCACCAGACAGAAGGGCCTGCGAAGTTCGCCTCTCTTGCCTTGATTTTACCTGCGCCTCCCTCTACAGTCCTTTTCCTTCACAGCGCAGATTCACGGAGTAGAACATGGGCGAGACCCGCGTCGATCTTGAACATCTGTTGGAAGACTTACGGGATGCCTATCCCTACAGCATCGCGGAAACAATTCTGACCGAGATCATTGCCAACTCTCTGGATTCAGGGGCCAGCCGGATCAC
>JANNAZ010000436.1:0-10695 GCA_031384895.1 Cyclobacteriaceae bacterium
TGCTGTGTTCCAGTGTCAGGTGGGTGCTCACGTTGAATGCCGTCGTAAGAATCACGACTGCATCGGACCCGTGATCAGCAATTGATTCGTATTGCTCAAGAAGAAACCCAACGCTGGGCGTAACTGTAACTCGCTTTCCCAGGTGAAAATTCTTGTTCACTACAGCCAACGTAAAATTGATGGGTGTTCTGCCGTCCCGGATATCAACAGCTTTGAACAATTGAAACCCCCATGTTTTGCGGATATAGTTTAAGTTGATGTCCATGACTGGGCTGCCGGAAACCAGCCTGCCGCCATAGGAGAAGAGGCCCATGGAGTGAACGCGCGTTGCGATTCGCAAGATGGAGGCTTTGGCAGGTTTATGTGTGGAAGAATCAGCAGGGATCGCCTCGGCCAGTCGGGACGCCCCGAAAACAACAACAAGAGAAATGGCTATTATTTTCATCCGGTTTTTGATTTTTTTCCAAAAATCCCTGTTTTGGTTCTGGTCATCAACCTGCTTCTTGCGATGCGGTCTGACAAAAACCGAAACAATTCTCTACATTTGAACGTGTACTAAACAGTTTCAGTTTTGTGTTTGTTGACCATATCAGTTTAGGGACGCATGAAATATGGCTAATCTGGTGAGGCAAGGAATTTTCTTTGGCAGCCTGGTTCACGCACACAATAAAGTTGGAAGTTGATTTTCACTTAAGAGAAAATAAATGAAGCAGAGCACCATCGCACCTGATCATCTTTATCAGGAAGTTGCAGAAAGAATTGAACGACTCATTGAGAAGAGGACACTCAAAGTGGGAGATAAGCTTCTTTCGGTACGTTCCTTGAGCAAGGAGCAGGGCATTAGCCTGAGCACTGCTTTCCAGGCATATTACCACCTGGAAGGCAAGGGGCTGGTGGAGGCAAGGCCGCAATCGGGTTATTATGTCAAGTTCTCCCCTCGGCATACCCTGGAGGTTCCGACCTGCTGCGATCCCGCAGAGAGCGCAGTGCCAGTGACAATCGACGAAATGATCAGCAGCGTTTATTATGACTTGCGATCAGAGAAACTGGTAAATTTTTCGCTAGGTGCTCCTGCGCCCGAGCTGCTTCCCGCCGCCAAACTGAACAAGGCTGTAGTGCAGGCTTTGCGAAAATCCAATGACAGCTGTCTTAACTATGAGCATGTTCAGGGAAACATAGAATTGAGAAAGCAGATTGCCCGTCAGTCGTTTAACTGGGGCGGCACGCTTGGCGAAGAGGATATCGTGGTGACGGCCGGATGTATGGAGGCATTGTCGTTGAGTCTGAAGGCCATTACGAAGCCTGGAGATGCGGTGGCCATTGAGAGCCCGACGTACTTTGGTATTTTCCAGGTCATGGAGAGCCTTGGGCTGCGTGTGGTGGAAATTCCTACAGATCCTACTTCTGGAATAGACCTGAATCAGTTAGAGCAGGCGATTCACCGGTTTTCCATCAAAGCCTGTCTGTTCGTCTGCAATTTTAACAACCCCATGGGGAGCTGCTTGCCAGATGAAAAGAAGAAGCAGCTGGTGGACCTGTTGACGCGAAAAGATATCCCACTTATTGAGGATGACATTTATGGAGAGCTCTATTTCGGGAAGTCTCGGCCACGCACATGCAAGGTTTACGATACGAAAGGTATTGTAATTCAATGTGGCTCCTTTTCAAAATCCCTCGCACCGGGATATCGGATTGGCTGGGCTATTCCGGGGCGATATAAAGAGCGGGTAATTCGCCTCAAACGGATGAACAACGTGGCCACCAACACACTGGCCCAATCGGCAATCGCTTTGTTTCTGGAGAATGGCCGTTATGAGTTGCACCTCCGTCATTTGCGGAAGTCCCTTCATACGCAAAGCCTTAAGTACATCCAGGCAATCTCTCAATATTTTCCTGAGCAAACGCGGATGACAAGACCACAAGGCGGGTTTGCCTTGTGGTTGGAACTTGATCGCAAAGTGGATACCTACACGCTGCACAAACGGGCACTGAAACTAGGCGTTGGGATAGCGCCCGGTCAAATCTTTTCCTCACAAGGAAAATTTGAGAACTGTTTCCGGATAAGCTTTGGACTTCCCTGGAGTGCGCGTGTCGACAACGGACTCAAAACCCTTGGCGACCTGGCGAAGAAGTTTTAGCATCGCGGCATCCGTTATTGTTGTTTCAGCGTCTGCTGCCCCATAACCTTGTATTTCGACCTAACCACCAAGGCGTAATTTTTGAGGACAAAAAAACTTTCTGATCGGTTCAGGGGTTGTTATATTTACTACACAAACAAAAACGACACCAATGGCTTTTACCTTACCCCCCCTTCCATATCCAACCAGTGCATTAGAGCCCCATATTGATAGCCGTACAATGGAGATTCATCACGGAAAGCACCACAACGCTTACGTTACCAACCTGAATAACGCAGTCGCAGGTAAGCCTGAAGAAAGCCTGAGCATTGAGGAAATTTGTAAGAACATCTCAAAATACCCGGTGCCCGTCCGCAATAACGGAGGTGGTCACTACAACCACAGTTTATTTTGGACACTTATGGCACCGAACGCAGGTGGTAATCCTTCAGGGCAGCTGGCAGATGCCATTAACGCAGCGTTCGGCACCTTCGATGAGTTCAAGGTAAAATTTGCAGCAGCTGGGGTCGGTAGGTTTGGCTCCGGATGGGCTTGGCTCATTAAGGATGGTGACGGAAAGCTGGCCATCTCTTCAACACCGAATCAGGATAATCCCCTGATGGATGTCGCTGATGTAAAGGGTACTCCTATTTTGTGCCTGGATGTTTGGGAGCACGCCTACTATTTGAATTACCAGAATCGTCGACCTGACTATATAGCCGCTTGGTGGAATGTTGTTAACTGGAATGAAGCAGCCAAGAGGCTTTCGGCAAAGTAGTTCAGGTAAGCATTAGAAAGGGATGCAGAACGCATCCTTTTTTTTTGTGACTATTTTTTCCCTTCAATCATTTTTTTCAGCGCGAGGTATTCATCCCGCAAGCGCGCTGCTTCGATGAACTCTAGTTCCTTTGCAGCCTTCTCCATCGCTTTCCGGGTTTGATCGGCCATCTTCACCAGCTCTTCCTTGCTCAAAAATGCAACTACCGGATCGGCGGCCAGAGATTTCTCTTCGTCTTCAACGTAATATTTTCTAAGCGACTTCTTTGAATCAGCAATCGTAGTTTGGCTTAGAATGGATTCCTTGGACCGAATAATGGTCTTCGGAGTGATTCCGTTCGCCTGGTTGTAGTCTTCTTGTATCTTTCTTCTCCGATCCGTTTCATCAATAGCCTGTTTCATGGATTCGGTCGTGGTATCTGCGTACATGATCACACGGCCATTGACGTTTCGCGCCGCGCGGCCAATGGTCTGCACCAGCGATCGTTGATTCCTCAGGAATCCTTCCTTGTCCGCATCAAGGATAGCCACGAGTGAAACTTCGGGAAGGTCAAGGCCTTCTCGGAGCAGGTTAACACCCACAAGCACATCAAAAACACCGAGCCGCAGCTCACGAAGGATTTCAACCCGGTCAAGGGTCGTGACTTCGGAGTGGATGTAGCGGCATTTTACGCCCGCCCTTTCCATGAACTTTGTCAGCTCTTCCGCCATCCGTTTTGTCAGTGTCGTGACTAGCACCCGCTCCTTTTTCTTAACCTGCTCGTCAATTTCTTCCAGCAGATCGTCAATTTGATTCTTGCTTGGCCGCACTTCAATGCGGGGGTCCAGCAGGCCAGTGGGTCGAATCAATTGCTCAACTACAACGCCTTCTGATTTTCGAAGTTCATATTCGCTGGGGGTAGCGGAGACATATACCACCTGGTTTAGCACGGATTCAAATTCGTTGAACGTCAGCGGCCGGTTGTCCAGCGCGGAAGGCAGTCGAAAACCGTAGTCAACGAGATTAACTTTCCGCGAGCGGTCGCCGCCCCACATAGCCCGCACTTGAGGAACGGTTACATGACTCTCATCGATAACCATAAGGAAGTCATTTGGGAAATAGTCCAACAGGCAGAAGGGTCTTTCGCCAGGCTGCCGGCGGTCAAAGTAGCGGGAGTAGTTTTCGATACCGCTGCAATAGCCCAGTTCACGCATCATCTCCAAATCAAACTCTGTTCGTTCTTTTAGACGCTTTGCTTCCAGGTGACGTTTTTCCATTTCAAACATCTGCACCTGAAGCATCATGTCGTCCTGAATTTCTCGAATGGCCTGACTCAGGGATTCTTTTCCTGTAACAAAGAGGTTGGCAGGAAAAATTGTGACCGTTTGTTCGTCTGAAATACGCCTTCCTGTATTGGGATCTATTCGCTGGATGGTTTCGATTACATCCCCGAAAAAATAGATACGAATCGCATAATCAGCATATGCCAGGTACACATCGACTGTATCGCCTTTGACCCGGAATGTGCTCCGCTTGAAGTCCACTTCTGTTCGGCTGTACAGAATATCGACGAGCCCGAAGAGCAGCCTGTTTCTGGCAATGACTTCGCCCACCTGAAGCTGTATCTTATTTTTCCCGAACTCCTCTGGATTTCCAATACCATAGATACAGGAAACAGAGGCGACGACCAGCACGTCCCGCCGGCCAGTAAGCAGAGCCGACGACGCACTCAAACGGAGTTTTTCGATTTCCTCGTTGATGGAGAGATCTTTTTCAATGTAGAGGTTAGACGATGGAATGAAGGCTTCAGGTTGATAATAATCGTAATAGGAAATGAAATATTCAACGGCGTTGTTCGGGAAAAAATGTTTGAATTCGCCGTAGAGCTGGGCTGCCAGGGTTTTGTTATGACTGAGCACCAGCGTCGGTCGATTCAACTGGGCGACCACGTTGGCCATGGTAAATGTTTTGCCTGAACCCGTTACGCCAAGTAAGGTTTGGTGCGCTTCACCTTCTTTCAGCCCGTTTACTAGTTTTTCTATCGCCTGTGGCTGATCCCCGGTGGGTACGTAATCGCTGATTAGTTCAAAGTTCAAGGTTCAAGGTTCAGAGTTTCGAGTTCCGAATTCGGCACATTGCCTCCAGGCATGTGACAGCCCATTCTACCGATTCCAAATCTGCCAGGATTTCTCCGCCTGGATATGCAACATTTCCAACCCATTTTTAATGGTGCAGCCGTGCATTTCTGCTTTCTGTAAGAAAACCGTGCGGGCGGGATTGTAGATGAGGTCGTATACAAAGTGGTCCGGGCTGAGCATTTCGTAGTCGATAGGGGCGAACGCATTCGTGTTTGGCGTCATGCCGAGCGGTGTCGTGTTGATGATGAGGTTATACGATGCGAATATTTTTGATTTTTTGCCAAGGTCATCATAGACGTAGTCGCCAAGCCCTTTTTCGCGGGAAACGAGCTTGAAGGGGATGTTCAGTGTTTTCAACGCCACTTGTACGGCTTTTGCCGAGCCACCCGTTCCGAGTATAAGCGCTTGTGAACCTGAAGGATTTGGGAACCATTTTTCAACGGTCTCCCGAAACGCATCGCTGTCGGTATTAAAACCCGAAAGCACATTGCCTTGAATCTTGATGACGTTGACCGCGCCGATCGTTGTAGCGTCCGGACTAATGCTGGACATATACTTCATCACCTGTTCTTTGTAGGGTATGGTAACATTGAGCCCGCAGAGTTCAGGGTTTTCCAGAAGCAGGGTTGTTAGTTGGTCAATGCTGGTGAGCGGGTAGAGGTCATAGTGATAATCCCGGAGCCCTTCCTGAAAAAACTTCTCATCGAAAAAAGCCTTCGAAAAAGAATGACTCACGACAGCACCAATCAGGCCAAATTTCTTTTCCATGGTTAATTTTTTGAACGGAGGTACCCCGCGGTCTTTTCAATGACGACAACCAGAAAAATTCCCGTGGCCGCAAACAAGATAGCATAAAAGAGTCTGGGGTCCTGGCCACTCACCTCAAGGAATCGGCCAGGCAAAACACTCTTATCGAATGCAGGTACCTGGATGCCCTCCTGGTTTATCCGATAGGCGACGACTTCCTTCCAGGGCCACACCTTATTCAGTGAGCCGATCATGAATCCGGCAAGGAGGGCAAGCGTTGGGTATCGGTAATGCTGCAGAACCCAGCTGAGTACATGGGAAAACCCAATCAGCCCAAGGAAGCACCCGGAAGCGAAAACCAGCATGACAGGGATGTTGAATTCGATCAGGGAGTTGATCATGTACTCATATTTGCCTATCAACAGCAGAACAAATGCTCCCGAAATACCGGGCAGGATCATAGCACAAATTGCCAACGCCCCACAGAAGAAAATATAGAACAGATTAGTCGGTGTTTCGGTTGGCGACAGGACCGTAATCCCATAAGCGATAGCAATTCCGACGGTGAAGACCGCCACAGTTCCTGGCGTCCAACGTTTAATGTCACGCATAATCAGAGGTGACGAAACCAGGATGAGTCCAAAAAAGAAGGACCAGATAGGAATGGGATGGTTCTCAAGCAGATAGGTCATTAATTTTGCCAGCGACAGGAGGCTTGTGAGAATGCCTAGGAGCACAGCGATCAGGAAACTGCCGTTGATATGTTTCCAAAACTCAGTGATTCGGAATCCAATCAGCAGCCTTATGGCCGTACCGTTAATAGACTTCAGCGAATTAATCAACTCTTCATAGATTCCGCTGATGAACGCAATTGTACCACCCGAGACTCCGGGAATCACATCAGCACCTCCCATGCCTACTCCCTTCAGATATAATAGCAAATAATCCTTCGGTCTTCTCATTTGGTCTGTTACGTCACCCGGGACTCAAACCGGTCAGTCGTTGTGAAATGTAGGTGTAGAGTTATCCTTCTTGCGCTCCAGGCCAAGAAAGTGCAGGAATGTATCTCCGCGCAGCCCAAGGCGAATTGTTTCAAGGGGAACTGCCTCTTCCGGGGAAATGTTGCCCAGGTTGACGTTGGCACCCAGGAGTTTGATAAACCAGACCTGTTGGGATTTCTGGGGAGCTTCCCAGATGATTTTTTCAGAGGGAATCTTGGTAAGAATTTCCTGAACGAGACCGGAACGTGGCTCTCCAGTTCCGCGAAACAGGCCTACATTTCCTCCTTCGCGTGCTTCCCCAATTACTTTCCAGGCGCCGGCTTCCAATTCTTTTTGCATCAACTCAATCCACTGATAGGGGGGAATAATCTTATCGGCATCCTTTGATCCCACTTCGGAGAGCACAGTTACCTGAGACTTCAACTTCTGAATATACTCACACTTCTTGTCGTGGTCGAGATCGATTGAGCCATCGGACACTTCTGCATAGGTCAGGCCAAACGTGTCCAACAGTTTGCGGTAGTCATCAAACTGATCGCGGATGATGAAGGCCTCAAATAGTGTTCCACCAAAATAGACGGGAACCCCTGCGTTGGTATATACCTTGATCTTCTCCTTCAGGTTTGGTGTAACGTAGGATGTCGCCCATCCAAGCTTTACAATATCTACGTGAGTGGCGCTAACGGACATGAAGTCTTCGGCTTGCCGAACGCTCAAGCCTTTATCCATGGCCATAGTAAATCCGAGTTGCCTGGGCTTCGCGGTTCGCTCAGGCAGGTTCTTTAGGGAATAATTCATGAGGGATTGTCTTTTCTGAATTGGTCGATGATTTTGAAGAGGGCCTTTTGCGTTTCGGGCTTCTGAAAGAAATCAAACAAAACGGTGTGCCCCTCAAAATTCAAAATTAGTGCATTTTCAAGATACTGGAACGCTTCCTTGAATTTTCCACCTTCAATAAGGTAAATGGCGATCCGGTAGAAAAATTCCGATTCATCCGGTAGCTCCGATAAACCGCTCTGTACGACCTCCACGGCCTTGTCGTATTCTCCTCGGTCGTAGTATATAAATGACCAGTTGAGCCAGATTTCCTTGTCGGTGGCCCCCAGTCGGCTGGCCTCCTCGTAAGCGCTGATGCTGGAGATCGTGTTCCCGATTTTGAATTCGGCATGAGCTGCCGCTTTCCAGTAATCCGGGTTCTTACCATCCAGTTTTACAGCCTTATTGAAAAAATGAAGCGCTTGGTACCACTTCTCCTGTTTTTCGAGGCAGCTCCCGGCACCAAACCAGGCCTCGTCATACAGGCTGTCGAGTTTCGTTGATTTCTGAAAATACTTCAGGCCGAGATCGTATTGTTCAAGCCCTTCGTAGGCAGCACCCATGCAGCAGTACACTTCCGGGCTGGGGCCTTCAATGTCAATCGTTTTGCGAAAGGAATCCAGCGCCTTCGTGAACAGTTGTTTATTCATTAGGGCATTGCCCATGTTGAACCAAGCTGAAGCAAAAACTTCGTCTAGGGCGATTGCGTATTCGTAGGCTTCAATGGCCTCATCATATCGCTCTAGTTTATTGCAGACGATACCCAGGTTATACCAGGCGGGAGCTGAAAACGGATCTTCATCTATGAATTTCCGGTAGTAGGAAATGCTGGTCTCCAACTGCCCCACCACATCCAGGCAATACGCTAGTTCGTACAGAGAGCCTTCGTGGTTGAGGTTCTCTTCAATTGATTTCTTATAACACTCAATCGCCTTTGTGAAATCATCTTTGCTTTGATACGCCAGACCAAGGCTGTAATACAATTCATCATGGTCGGAGTCCGTCATCGTGAGTGCCTGCTCGTAAAGGGCAACAGCTTTCTCGTGATTACCCTGGAGAGAATAGATCGATCCCATAGAAAGAAGGATGTCCAGATCGGCGGGGTGCAGATTGATCGCCTGCTCCAGTAGCTCAAGCGCTTCGTCGTACTGTTCAAGATTTGAAAGAATTTGTGCCTTCACCGAAATCAATTCGGTAGAATATGGATATTGCTCAATAGCCATCTCGACGGCCTGAAGTGCCTTTTTGTGCTTGCTGCGGTCCAGGTAATAGTAGATGATCGTCTCGTAGGCATCGAGATCAAAGAATGCTGTCGTCTTTTTCTTCAGGGTATCTTCAAACCGCCTGATCAACTCCTCTTCTTCCTCGCGTTTCCTGAATTCTTGCGCCATGCTCTAAGGGTTTGACCAAAATACAAAACTGGTCACGAAATATGAAAAAAGGACGCGAATATGTTTACGGCCTCAATCTAAGGCAAAAGTGTAGCATAATTACCCTAACTCCAACTTGCTTCTTTCATTTGTTCCGACTAACATTTTGCGCATACTGGGAGCAGCACCAGAAAATACTTTCTTCGATCGCACGGAACCGGATGCCCAGTACGCGTTGGGCCTTCTCTGTGCTGTACGAATAGTTGCGAACTGTCATCATTGCGGATTGCCGTGTAACCTGGGGCTCTCTCCGGAGCAAAAAGCTTCGGAGCTCTTCCACCAATCCGAACAGAGAAACCAACGTAGCGGAAATACGAATCGTCGGCGCTCGCTTGTTCCATTGTTTTGCCACTTGGGCGAAGAACTCTCGATACGGAATGGTGCCTCCTGAAAGAATAAAACGCTCACCAGCTTGGGGATGAATTAATAATTCGTAAACAGCATCGCTTACATCACGCGCATCGACGTAGTTCATGTGCCCATCTGTATAGAAGCGATTTTCTGCCCATACATAATCAAGGAGTGTGGCGCTACTGCGCTCGGGTTGGGAACCCGATAGAATAATCGAGGGATTGATCAGGCCAACGGTCAGGCCTTCCTCTGCACCACGATAGACCTCAAGCTCAGCCAGGTATTTGGAGGTACCATAGTCAGAAGCGTCAAGACCTGTCCAGGAATGACCTTCGGTCGCGATTTCCCCTGGCTTTCGTCCAAGCGCGGAAACGGAACTAATGTGGACGAGGTTGTTGATTCCAAGATGTAGGCACACGTCAACAACATTTCGTGTTCCGATAACATTGACATCCATGATCTCCTTACGGCGTCGGGGATTAAACGAAACAAAACCCGCTGCGTGGATGACGGCGGTAGCGCCTTCCAGAGCCGTCTGAATTGTTAGCGGATCCAGGATATCAATTTGACGGATGCTCACTGATTTGGGGAAAACAGTCTGCGGGTTGCGCACCAGAGCGAGTACGTTAACTCCTTCCGCCACCAGTTTTTCAACGATGTGACGGCCAAGCAATCCCGATGCGCCGGTTACTGCAACCATTTTCAGAGCGTATAATTCAACAATGGGAGATCGAGCGCTTTCCGATAGGCCGATGTCCGAAACACTTTTCGCAATACATGTGCATGATCCATGTTGTGGCAATCGCTGCCCAACATATCAATCTCCCGGTTGGCGATCAGTTTCTCAGCAAGTCGCTGGATGGGGGGACCATAGTACCCGATGAGTGAAAGCAGGTTCACCTGGAGCAATACCCCGCGGTTCCTGAGGTCTTCTGCTTTTTCGAGTGTCATGTATTGATATCGTTCCGGATGGGCAAGGATCGGCTTGTACCCCTGGAGAGTAAGTGCAAAAATAAACTCATTGAGATGCAGGGGCTCACTGATGACATTTGTTTCAAAAAGGAGGTGACTAGCTCCAAATGTCAGGAGTTTTTCTTTCCGAGTTACTGAGGCAAAGACTGTATCGTCCAGATAATATTCAGCTGCACACTCAAACGACATCTGATACCCGCGTTCCCTCAACTGAGGAAGAAACTGGTCGTATGCCGATCGAACCGAACCGGAAGTATTACCAAAGTAGTCGGTCATGATGTGTGGGGTGGTAATAAATTTCTTGTACCCCAGGTCAAGCAAGTAGTGAATTACGTCAATGGACTCCGTTACAGTCTTTACGCCGTC
>JANNAZ010000440.1:0-1567 GCA_031384895.1 Cyclobacteriaceae bacterium
AACGCGGCCACGAATGCTCCTGACGCCTCTCCGCACGCGGATGGGCAGCGCGAGTGTGCCACAACTGGCGTCACATTCAGGTTACATTCGCTGCCCCCTGCTCGGCGGCGGCATCAATTCACAGAGAATTTACACATACGACACCGCCTGGAAATCCCCATGCCCGATGCTGTCGAACGTGGCACACACAAACACGATTTCTGGGGGTACTCTCATGGCCTCGTTCCTGCGCCGGGCCTCGGGGCTGGCGCTAGTCTTCGCATGCGGCCTGGCCGCCTTGCCTGCGGCCGCGCAGCAGACCGAGTCGCGCATCATCGGCCGGATTCTCGACCAGAGCGGCGCGGCCCTGCCGGGCGTGACGGTCACCATCACGTCCAAGGAGACCGGCGCTGAACGCATCGACGTGGCTGGCGGCGACGGCACCTTCAACGTCACGAACCTCGGGCCCGGCAGCTACGTGATCAAGGTCGAGCTCGACGGCTTTCAGCCGACGTCGAAAGAAGTCGTCCTTGGCGCCGGCCAGATCTCGAACCAGTCGCTGTCGCTCGCCGTGGCGTCGCTGACCGAGTCGGTGACGGTCACGGCCGCATCGCCAGTCATTGACTCGTCGTCGGCGAAAATCGGCGTCAACGTGTCGCCCATCGAAGTGGAACAGCTGCCAGTCAACGGCCGCAACTTCGCCAACCTGATGACGCTGGCCACCGGCGCGACGTCCGACGGCAACGGCGGCTGGGCCAGCGTGCGGTTCAACGGCAAGTCGAACCAGCAGAACTACCTGAACTTCGACGGTGTCGACGGCACCTACGTGTGGGACGCCAGCCCGGGCTATCTGAGCGCCACCGGTTCGCAGTTCCGCCTGCAGACCTCCATGGAGTCGGTCGCCGAGTTCCGCGTCAACTCCGGCCTGGCGCCGGCCGAAAGCGGCCTCGGCGCCGGCGGCAACATCACGGTCATCAGCAAGAGCGGCAGCAACCGGTTCAAGGGCTCGCTGTTCGAGTACCGGCGCGATGACGCGCTCGATGCGGCCAGCAAGTACGACGACAAGAAGCAGAACCTGAGCGTGGATCAGTTTGGTGGCTCGATCGGTGGGCCGGCACTGCGCAATAAGACGTTTTTCTTCGGCAGCTACGAAGGCCTGCGCCAGAAGACGGGCCTGAGCTTCACTGAGGCCGTGCCCAGCGCCGAAGCGCGCCGGCGCGTCCTGGCGGGCGAACCGATCGGCACCGGCAACGGCCAAAGCGCCGACCGCACCGTGACGCCGCGCCGCGTGCTGGCCAGGCAGACGCCCTCGAACTTCGTCGCGAATTTTCAGCAGATCTTCGGTGGCAACGTCGTGAACGAGTTCAAGGTCGGCGTCAACCGGCCGAAAACCAGCGCCGAGGCGTTCGGCTCGGCGGGCTACGACCCTGTGGGCGTGTCGCTTTCGGGCACCTTCACGTCAGCGTCCATCGACGCGCGCGGCAACACGGGCATCGCGCGCAGCGGTCTGTTGATTCGCGCGACCAGCGCATCGTCGACGACCGGGTCGCTGTTTGACCCGATGTCGCTCTCGTTCAACGAGGCGCTT
>JANNAZ010000009.1:0-8064 GCA_031384895.1 Cyclobacteriaceae bacterium
AAAAAATCCGGATCGGCATATGCGACTTTTTCCTTAAACACCTTGTCCTCGTAGCGAAAGATGCTCATCGCATCTGGGTTATACCGGGTGGCATACTCCACTTCCGCCAGGTCTGACTTAAGCACTTTCACTAGCCCAGTCTGGAGCCAAGCAGAATACTGAAACGGGTTCTTTGAATCGGGCTGCCAGGTGTCAAAACTCTTCTCTTCCATCCGGAAGATGTTTTCCTTGTTGGCATGAAACTGATCAAAACTTTTCTCATCCTCTATGTAGAGGTAAATGAGGATGCAAAAAGCAATTCCTATGCTCAGTCCAAAGGAGTTTATAAAGGAATAGAGTTTCTGCTTCTGAATGTTGCGTGAAGCAACCTTAAAATAGTTTCCAATCATGATTGTGTTGAAAAGTGTAACCGTAAACCTGTTTCTTAGCACTACCCCTGGCCTGAAAAATCTGATTGCATTCCATACAAACTGACGCTTCGCTTTACGAACGACTTCTTGATCGGCGCCAGACTTCTTGAGGTCGTATATGTCTTGTGCTTTAAGAAGTTACGAAGCGCAGTCTGAAAATAGCTGAGGATCATGGGGTGCCGTTTATGATCTTGGTTAAACGTCAGTCATTCCGTAAAGCTTTAGCGGGTTCTGTCGATGCCGTCTTCAACGTCTGATAGCCAATCGCAAGCATCGCAATCGCCAAGGCTACCATACCCGCCAACAGGAATATCTCCCACCCTATGGTAATCCGGAATTCAAAGGATGAAAGCCAATCCCGCATGGTCCAAACGGTAAGGGGTATTGAAAGAACAAGACTTGCGAATACGAGGACTACATAATCTTTCGAGAGAAGCAGCAGCAGCGAATTCACAGTTGCACCCATCACTTTCCGGATACTGATCTCCTTGGTGCGGGTTTGCATCGCCAGAGAGGCAAGAGCATACAACCCCAGGCTGCCAATCAGAATCGCCAACGCAGTTGCGAGGCCAACGATTTTACCAAGGTTCTGATCATTGCGGTATTGCTGATTGAGGGCTTCGTCAACAAATGAAAATGCAAATTCTTCAGATCCACTCAATTTAAGCCAGGCTGATTTGATGTGATCAAGGCCCGCTGTCAGCTGACCGGCCTTTATCCGAATCATCAATTTGGGAATAGGAGAATTCTCCATATTGATATTCTCCATGCCGCTCAGTGCAATTGCAGCATCTTCAACGATAACGAGTGGTGGCACAGCAGTGTATAGTGACGTGTAGTTGAAATCCTTTACTACGCCAATGATCTCATGGTCTACAAAACCTTTACCAGGCATCCGCTTTCCTATCGCATCACTCCATCCGTACTCTCTTACAAAAGCCTCGTTAACCACAATAGAACGCCGTTTGTCCGATGGGTTCATATCCGAGAAATTTCTTCCCGCTGCCATGTCCATGCGTAAAACTGGAATGTAGTCATCGTCAACAATATTCAGGTTGAAGTTGCGGTACACTCCACCGTCATCGGTGTATCCAATGTTGGTCCATGAGCCATTGCCGAAATCGTGGGCCGAAGCACATACACCATCAATCTCCGGATACGATGACAACTCGGTCTTGAATTGTTCAGCGATATCAAACCCGAGTTGGACGCGTTGCGGCAGTCGCTGACCCGAAGTCTCAGCGAGTTGTACAACTGCGAGTTGCTCTCTATTGAATCCCAAATTCTTCGATTGTAGAAACTGCAGTTGCTGCCTCATGATCAGCGTACTGGAAATCAGAAAAATTGACAATATGAGCTGCACCCCCACCAGTGCCCTTCGAAAACCTTGTTTCCCTTTAGGGAGAGCGCCTTTCAGGATTGTAATGGGTCGAAAGGATGAAAGTACGAAGGCAGGGTAGCTTCCAGTGAGAATTCCGATTACAGTTAGCAAAACAAAAACTGTAGCTACCAGAAAAATGTTAAATGGAAATTCCAGTTGCTTGCCCGCAAGGTCATTAAAAACCGAAAGACTCAATCGAGCGGCAGCAAGGCCCACAAGAATGGAAATCACCGTAATCACAACTGACTCTCCAATAAATTGTGTAATAAGCTGCCTGCGTTGGGCTCCCACAACCTTGCGAATACCGACCTCTTTTGCCCTGTGAATTGATCTGCCAACCGATAACGTGACAAAGTTAATGCAGGCTACTACAAGGATTAACAAGGCAATCGCTGCAAGAATGTAACTATACTTTGGGTCACTCACGGGTGCTATTCCTACCGGCAGGGAAGTATCCAGGTGGATGGCGCGCATCGGCTGGAGGTTGACGGCATATTTGCTATTGACGAAATCTTCCTCGCCCAGCAGGGTCTTGAAAAGTGAAGGGAATTTTGCGGCAAGCTCGGCGGGATCGGTGCCCTCCTGCAGCAACACATACGTTTCAGGGATGACATTGAACCACGCCGAAGTAAGCGCCTGCGGGCTGTAGAGTCGTGGATAATTTAGGTCCGAAATAAGAAGGTCAAAAGAAATGCTGGAGTTGGTAGGCACCACCGCTACACCCTTTACGGTAAAATCCTCGAAGCGTTCCCCCACCTGGATAGAAAGCAGTTTGTCGATGGGATTCTCAGAGCCGAAGTACTTGGTAGCCATGCGCTCGCTCAGTACGACATAACTTGGGTCCCTTAAGGCTAAGGCCCTTTCGCCTTGGAGGCCAAAGTCGAATACCTCAAAGAAATCCTCACCACCAATCGTCACCTGCTCATTGAAGCGCTGCAATCCTACTTTCACCTGCGCGCCCATGGCATTCACACGAACCTGGCTGATCACCTGAGGAAAATTCTCTTTCAAGGCAGGCCCCAAGGGAAACGGCGTCACCGTATTGATGAATAGTTGCTTCTCACCCCAGTCCTCCTTGACGTGAACACGATAAATCCGATCGACCTTGGTATGGAATCGGTCAAACGTCCATTCATCGTTGACGAACAGGGCGATGAGTACGCAGGATAATACGCCCAGGCTAAGGCCTATGACCAGGATGGCTGAATGGGATTTATCGCGCCAGAGTGTGCGGATTGCAATCTTCAGGTAGTTTTTCAGCATGCTTGGTACTTTTGGTACTGCCTCCGTAATTATCAAGCCAATCTGGCCAAAAATATGGCCGGTAGCTACTAATCATTCTATAGATGAACTGAAATGGGGAATAGTTGTAATGAGTTAAGGTATATAGAATCCTAAATCATCCCTTGGTGTACGAAAATGAGCAGCTTTTGGCCGAGATTGGGCACAAAAAAAACGGAGGCAGATCAATTGCTTGATTGCCCCCGTCTTGTTGCACGCTAGCCGTAGCCCACATACAACGCCAAGCCAACTCTCAAAACTGAAACGTGCCCCAACAACCTTGCGATTGCTGTTCTCAGTCTCGCGCTCATGCCAGTTACCCGAAGGCCCTTTGCGTTTGCGCAACCCTGCCACTCCGACTTTTTTATAATTATTTTCCGGAGAAAATAACTTTTGTTTATCGGATTTGCCTGATCAATCTGTTACGATCGACTTGATGATATGAAGATAGTTGGAGGATATATTCCCACCAACATAATCTTAAAAAAGAACTGCACAACTTTTCAACCAAGTTATGCACACAACTTACCCATCAATTTAGCATCGTTGAAAATAGGTGATTATTCAGTTTAGAATGAAAAGGTTGCCTGTCTTAAAGTCAATGAGTTACAAGTTCTCTCCCTGTAGATATGTTTCCTTTTCGTACTTTGAGATTCAAACCAAACCCAACGACCATGCGGTGGACAGGTAGAAGGCAAAGTGGCAATGTAGATGATCAACGTGGCAATTCTGGTGGAGGCTTTCCCGGAGGATTACTCACAAAAGGTGGGCTCGGGACGCTTGCTATTGTGCTTATCCTTGGATGGCTGACGGGAACCAACCCGCTAACCATGCTCCAGCAAGTTGATTTATCTGCGGCTGGTACTCAGAACCAACCGGTCTCCACAAGCCCGGAAGAAGAAGAGCGGTCAGCGTTTATTCGGGTAGTTCTTGCCGATACAGAGGACGTATGGCACACCCTCATGCCAAATTACCGGGACCCTACACTTGTTCTGTTCACCAGTCAGGTCCAATCAGCCTGCGGCCAAGCGGGCGCATCCGCTGGGCCATTCTATTGTAGCGAAGATGAACGCGTCTATATCGACCTCAGCTTCTACAATGACCTTAGCAATCAATTGGATGCGCCGGGAGATTTTGCGCAAGCCTACGTCATCGCTCATGAAGTAGGTCACCATGTCCAGCATATTCTTGGTATTACCGATCAAGTTCATAAAATGAAAGGCAATGTAAGCGAAGAGGAGTACAACAAGTTGTCTGTCAAATTGGAATTGCAGGCGGATTTTCTTGCAGGAGTCTGGGCACACCATGCCAACCAAATGAAAAACATCCTGGAGCCCGGAGATATCGAAGAGGCGCTGAACGCGGCGTCACAAATTGGTGACGATCGGCTTCAGCGCAAGTTTCAGGGTACGGTTGTCCCTGATTCATTTACCCACGGAAGCTCGGAGCAACGTGTCAAGTGGTTCAGAAAAGGGTTTGAAACAGGGGACACAAAACAAGGCGACACGTTCTCTTCCGAAATCCTCTAGTGACTTCCGTCCAACAGCTAACTGTCGCCCACAGGGCTTACGTACATTCCTTCTTGGGCACTTGTTAGCAAAATGCCACCCCTACGGGTTGGGCCTTGGCTGTGAACTCCGGAGGGGCGGCATTTTGGCAGTACTAGTCACTTTTCACAATCTATTCATACCGCAGCGAGTTGACCGGGTTATCAACCGCCGCCCTCCAGGTTTGCGAACTGATTGTCATCACGCCCAAGAGGCTCATGATGGTTACTCCAGAGAGCAGGACCCAAATAGAAATAGGTGATTTGTACGCATAGGAATCCAGAAAGAGACTCCCCATCAAATAGCCAACCGGAGTTCCAATCAATGCGGCAATACCTATCAGTATCAGAAATGATTTACTGAGTAAGAATACCACTTCGAATGAACTGGCGCCCATCACCTTCCTGATCCCGATTTCTTTCATTCTCGTTTGGGTAGCATACATTGCCATCCCTAGCATGCCAAGGCAAGCAAGTGAGACAGCCAGGAACGAGATATATCCAACGATTTTTAGTACATCCAAAAAACCGGAATCTGTGTAGGCCTGATCAATTTCCTCGGACATCATTTGCCACTCCAATGGGTGAACTGGGTCAACCCTTTTCCAAAGGGGTTCAATTGCGGCAGCGACTGCAGCCTTCTGACCGGGTGCAATTTTCACACTGAGGTAGCCAAATTCTTTTGTATCGTAACGCAGGGCAAGGGGTCCGATCTCATAGTTCATGGGTCGGAAGTGGAAATTCCTGACAACCCCAATGACCGACACAAGAACTGAATCATTCACCACAATTGATTTCCCAATCGAAGAGATCGGGTCTGCAAACCCAAATGATTCAAGCGCTTTCTCATTCAGAATAACGTGTCGTTCGCCTCCCCCTTCCTGCTCCGGCTCGAAATTGTGACCTGCCAGAAATGTCAAATCCAAATTATTAATATAGTTTTCGTCCACCGTGAAGTCGCGCATGACGAATGCCTTGCTCTCCCTGGACTTCTTATAGTCACTCGAACCATCCTGCCAGGTACCCAGCTGATGAGATACTCCACCTACCCGAACAACCCCAGGAGCGCTCCGGAGTTCGTTCGCCAATTTTTCAAAGGGCACACCTTGCAAACGAACATTGAGAATATTCTGATCATCAAAGCCATAATCCTTGGCCAGCATGTAATTCACCTGGTTGAAGATGACGAAGATGACAATGATAAATCCGATTGAAAAGGTGAACTGGGCCACAATAAGTGCTTTCCTCAGTGCTTGCCTTGAAAATGCCTTAACACTCCCACTATCCTTAAGAACCGCTACAGGTCGGAATCCTGAGAGGTACGTCGCTGGCAGCAATCCGGCCACCACTCCCACCCCAACAGCAAATGCAACAAAGTACAGGTACAAAGCATAATTCTCTGTCAATTCCGTTGCGAATTCCTGGGCAATATGAAGCTGAAGGAACGCGGGCCTTAACAACTTAAGTATCAAATAGGAAAATGCGAGTGCCAGCAAAGAGAAGATCACGGCCTCACCGACAAACTGAGCAAAGACCTGAATTCGCCTTGCCCCGATCACTTTTCGAATACCGATCTCCCTTGCGCGGGAAAGGGATTTGGCAATCATCAGGTTGGTATAATTGAAACAGGCCATAACCATGATAATAGCCACCAAAATGCCCAGGAAAACCACAAGGAGGAAAGGCATGCCGGTACCCATCGTATTGGACAAAATGGGGCCGGGTGTGATTTCGGTCAACGGAAGAACAAAGAACTCGTATCCCTTGTCGCGCGTCTCAAGGGAAAGATTAGCATAGTATTTTTTAGACATGGCAGCCAATGCAGTCTCAACTTCATCAATTTGCTTTCCTGGCTTTAGCTTAAAGTAAACATAGCTTCCATAGTAGTTATTCCAGTTGTCCAGGGTAGGCTCGATGATTCGGTCTTTCTCGAATAGCGCCAACGATGCGGTGGAGACCAACACTTCAAAGTCAAAATGGGTTCTTCCCTGAAATTTCTCCAGCACGCCAGTGACCTGGAATTCTCCGTATCCCGGGATTGATAAAGTCTGGCCAAGTGGAGGTTGGTTTCCGAAAATCTTCTCTGCGGCCGCCGCTGTCAGAATCAGGCTATTGGGATCTTTTAAGGCAGTTGCCGCATCACCAGTTACCAAGGGGAAATTGAATACGCTGAGAAACGACTGATCAGTGATCAGTCCATGGATCGGCACATTGACATTTCTGTAAACTGCATCCCCATTCAGAGATCGGTTGATTCGCACTACGGCATCGACAAACGCATATTCTTCTTCCAACACGCGGCCTACCGGGAATGGCACAGACGCATAGGGCTCCTCACCGCCCTCAGCTCTTAGCGCCCGAGTGTTTACCCTAAATATGCGGTCTGCATCCTTGTGAAAATCATCATATGTGTACTGCTCCTGTATTACCGTGATAATCAGAAGTCCAATGGACATTGAAACTGACAATCCGATCAGGTTAATGAGCGAAAATGTACGGTTGCGGACAATGTTACGAAGGGCGGTTATGACGATGCTTTTGAACATATAAGCTTGAATTCTATGATCAGTCTAGCAGTTAGACGGCACAGGCTCAAGTTTAGTTGCAACTATTCAGGCTATTCGTACCGAAGCGACTTAACGGGGTCAGCAGCCGCAGCCCGCAGCGTATGGATGCTTACGGTTATCAACGCAATGATAACAACGAGGTACTTGGTAGCGCAAAAAGCAACCACGTGAGCGGTATCCGATTGGCAAATTCTTCAAGCCAAGCGCCCATCACCCACCACGCGGCTGGAACTGCAACTAAGATGGCTGCTCCGACCAGGGCGACATAATCCCTTCCCGACCAATACGAGTATGCCAGAAATGGATGCTCCCATTACTTTTCGGACACCGATCTCCTTCGTACGTTGAATGGCAGTAAGTGAGGACAGGCCAAACAACCCCAGGCACGCGATGAATATGGCCAGAAACGCGAACATCGTAAACACTTCACCAAATTGCTGATCCGCCTTATACTGATTATTGTATTGGTCATCGAGGAAAAAGTAATTGAAGGGGTTCCCCGGAAAGAGCTCCTTCCAATCTTGTTCAGATTGCCGCATAGCTCTTGAACCGCAACAAAGACCGAAAGGCTATTTTCAAATAGTTTGTGAACATGATCTAACTAGTTTATGTTGGCCTTCGACGTCCGTTCGTGGACAGGCTTTGGGCCCCATGTGTCTACGTACCATTGATCATCATTGTTATCGTTTTCCCAAGAGACCAAAGGCAATGTTCCAGAACTCAGCCCTCGATTTCGAGAAGCGATAGAAACTCAGACGCCCCTAAATACCCGCCACATAACTTCGCAAAATCAATGGAGAAACTTCCATTAAGCTGGCAAATGCCTATCTTTGGCCCGGCAAATCGGGCACGACCAGCTCCTGCTGAACTCCCCCAGGA
>JANNAZ010000014.1:0-7315 GCA_031384895.1 Cyclobacteriaceae bacterium
AGCAACGTATGTCATTGCACTTGCCATGCTGGTGTGGATGTGCTCCCCGAAACAAGAGCAAGTGGCCGTTGGGTCGTATCCACAGACTAAGAAGGTTGACTCGGTTGATACGTACTTCGGAACAGAGGTAAAGGATCCGTACCGTTGGCTGGAAAATGATACAACGAAAGAAACTGCTGATTGGGTTGCGGCTGAAAATGAAGTCACCTTTGGTTACCTGAAAAGCATTCCGTTCCGTGATGCTGTGCGGAAACGTCTGGACGAAGTACAGAATTATGAACGCCTCTCTGCCCCCCACCGCGAAGGTGATTACTATTACTATTCGAAGAACACCGGGTTGCAGAATCATAGCGTTCAATACCGCAAGAAAGGCATGGATGGTGCCGAAGAAGTATTCATGGACCCCAACACATTTTCGGCTGACGGAACTACGGGATTAGGAGGATTGTCCTTCTCGAAGGATGGCTCCTTGTTGGCTTATTTGATTTCTGAGGGAGGCTCCGACTGGAGGAAGGCGGTTGTGATGAATACAGCTGATAAATCTCTAATTGGTGACACACTTCGCGACTTGAAGTTTACAGGGATCGCCTGGCGCGGCAACGATGGATTTTATTATAGCAGCTACGACAAGCCGAAAGGATCACAACTTTCTGCCAAGACCCAATATCATAAGGTCTATTATCATAAGTTAGGCACGGCGCAAAGCAAAGATCAGATGATTTTTGGAGGAGAGAAGACGCCACGGAGATACATCGGAGCTGGCCTTACGGAAGATGAGCGATTTCTGATTATTTCCGCTTCGATGACGAATGGCAACGAGCTTTACATTCAGGATTTGAAAGATCCGAAAGGAAAGCTAGTCACGATCGTGGGTAACTTTGAACACAACCATAACCTGGTTGACAATGACGGGAATACCTTGATTATTCAAACGGATCTGAATGCCCAGAATAGCCGGGTAATTTCCGTTGATCTATCTGCTCCTGGTCCGGAGAACTGGAAAGATATCGTATCCGAAACAGAGAATGCCATGCAAGGAGTATCAACAGCCAGCAAAAAACTTTTTATCAATTACTTGAAGGATGCCAGTACGTTCGTACGCCAATTTGATTACAAAGGCGTGACTGAACGTGATGTTGAACTTCCTGGAATTGGTTCGGCAGGTGGATTTGGTGGACGCATTGATGAGAAGGAGGTCTATTACAGCTTTACCTCCTTTACGACCCCAACCTCTATCTATAAGTACGACATTGCTTCCGGGAAATCTGCTATGTATGCACAACCAAAAGTTGATTTTGACCCGGCTAATTACGAGACAAAGCAAGTCTTTTATACAAGCAAGGATAGCACAAAAATCCCCATGTTTATTGTGCATAAGAAAGGACTTGAGCTGAACGGTAAAAACCCAACGTGGCTTTATGCCTATGGCGGATTTGCAATTAGCTTAACACCTTCGTTCAGTGCATCACGCGTTGTGTGGCTGGAAAATGGCGGCATATTTGCGGAACCAAGCTTGCGTGGAGGTGGCGAATATGGAGAAAAGTGGCATGATGGTGGCCGGCTCATGAACAAACAAAATGTGTTTGATGATTTTATTGCAGCTGGCGAATACTTAATCAGTGAGAAGTATACTTCTTCACAATACCTCGCAGTTGTTGGGGGGTCTAATGGAGGCTTGTTGGTTGGAGCAGCCATGACACAGCGTCCAGACCTTATGAAGGTTGCCTTGCCTGCTGTGGGCGTGATGGACATGCTGCGCTATCATACCTTTACCGCGGGAGCAGGTTGGGCCTATGACTATGGGACTTCAGCCGACTCGAAGGAGATGTTTGAGTACTTGCTAAACTATTCACCGGTCCACGCATTGAAGCCAGGAGTTTCTTACCCTGCAACACTGGTCACTACCGCAGATCATGATGACCGCGTCGTTCCTGCTCATTCCTATAAGTTTACGGCAACACTTCAAGAAAATAACGTAAGTAAGAATCCTGTACTGATCCGAGTCGACACCAAGTCTGGGCATGGCTCTTCGAATCTTTCCAAAGCTTTGGACACCATGGCGGACCAGTTCTCATTCGTGTGGTACAACATGGGAGTGATACCACCGATGGTGAAGAAGTCGATGTAGCTGGGTGATGGATGCTAGATACTGGTTGCTGATTCGTTAACGGGAAGAGAATTGAAGGAGGCTGTGACAATTCGTTCGTGTGAAAGAGAAGATCTTCCACGTGTTCTTGAGCTTGTCCGCGAGTTGGCAGCGTATGAACGGGCACCTGACGAAGTAACGAATACCGTCGAACGGATGGAGCTCGATGGGTTTGGTGCAAACCCCATTTTTGGGTGCTTTGTTGCTGAAGTGAATCATGAAATTATTGGAATCGCGCTCTACTATTGGCGGTACTCTACCTGGAAGGGTAAGCGCCTCTTTCTGGAGGATATTATTGTGACTGAAAAAGAGCGGGGGCGGGGAGCGGGCAAGTTACTCTTTGACAGGACCATGCAGCATGCGCTCGATAAAGGTTGCAGCGGCATGATGTGGCAGGTGCTGGGATGGAATGAGCCGGCGATCAACTTCTACAAGAAGTACGGTGCCAAGCTCGATGATGAATGGACAAACTGCAGTCTGGAACGCGATCAGATAGAAAAGCTGCTGTCTCGCGGATGAGACTAGTAAATTTGTTTTCGTTTATCTGTACCGACTTTTGTCACCCGCACTTGGTTGATTTTGTTGAACTCGAGTACCCATAGATTATCCAAACGGTCCACCATTCCGCCCGAAGGGGCCCAGAAGAGGGAGGATTTGAATGCGATTTCCTCTTTGCCATTTTTTGTAAATTTCTTTATGATGCCTTCACTTGAAACGGCAGCAAAAAGGTTCCCTTGGTTATCCTCCCAAATTCCCATAACCGAATTCTGATTTTCAACTGTCGAAACCACCCATTTCTTGTTGGCAATTTTGGACCCCACTGTTGTGAGCCTGCCCTGGTTATCGATTTTCTTCAGGTCCTGAAAGTCCACAAGGAGTATTGATCCATCAGACAGTGCTTCAATCTTGCGAATGTTATCAAAGCAATGACTTCCCATGCGCGCCTGTGTGTTGTCAGCATTCTTTCTCACCACAGTTTGACACGGCTTGCTTCGATCGGCCCAGTACATGCGCCCGAAGTGATCACGCACAAAACTGTAATTCTCAAGAAAACCTTCAGTATTGGGAATAACCTTTTCTAATTTCCCCAGGGCAGAAAGTTTCCAGACGTAGTGTCCCCACGTATTTTTTTGTTCCCCGTTATACCACAAGTGCTCGCCATACAGGTTGTCATGCTCGTCGATGTACAATTCATGGGTATGAACGCCGGGCACTGCAACGGTTTTTATTCCTGCAGGGGAAATCTTCCAGACTTGCTCAAGGTCGGTATAGTAGACATTTCCCTTGCTATCTTCCAGAATACCAACGCCCGGATGGGCCTGAGTGATGCCCCAGGACAGCGTAAGAATTAGAATGCCGAGTAGGATCCGCATGAAAATTGGTTTTCCTTGGATGCACTGCATATACGAATAGTTGCAAGCAAAAGATTTCAATTCGAGGCTATCAAGTTGCATGCTGAGAAAGCCTGCCAGCCCGGAAGCTCCGGTTTTGACGTAAACCATGGGGTTTGGAACCAAAAAGATTTAACTTGATGGTCAAATAAACAGTGCTGGCGATGGCCGATCTAATGGAAACTTTACAAACTCCGGAAGAGCTTCTTAAAAAGGAGTTGAAGCGGGGAAAGAAGGAAATAGGTTTTGAGCGGGTCCGGCTTGCATTGGAGCGCCTGCAACTCGCCTGGTTACGTACCGCGATCACCTTTGTTGCGTTGGGCTTTACAGCCTACAGGTACTATTTGTCACGCGTTGAAGATGGCAAGGAGCAGTTGCTGAGTTATCTGAATGGCAGCGGAATAGGGAAGTTCTTGATTTTTGTGGGCTTGCTAGGCTTACTTCAAGCCACGCTCCAGCATCGTAAGAATTGTGCGAAACTGAAAATCCATTACCCGACAATGCCATATTCTATTTCACTCGTTCAATCGTACTTTGTTCTGGCATTCACGCTTGGGTTATTCTTGTCGGTGATATTTGAATTATGAGTGCTATTATTAGTTTTGGGTGAGTATAATCTATTCGTTAGTTGGAAATGAATTAACATTCCTGTCATGAAAAAATATCTTTTAGCATATCTGGCCGCTGTGTTGAGTTTGCTCAACCTGCCTGCTTTTTCTCAAACTGAGAATGATTCCACCTTGTTAGGCTTGCCAGGAGATAACCTTGACCTGTATGCTGTTCTGGATCTCTTTCAAAAGTCAAAGACTATTGAAGAGTTTGAAAAAACATTAAATCTTGAGGAAACGAAAATCAATAATCTGGATTTGGATTTGGATAAGAAAGTTGATTTCATCAAAGTTGTGACAAAGAATGATGGAGATGATTTTACATTTATTCTTGAGGTTGGAGTGACTAAAACGGAAACACAAGATGTAGCCGTAATATTAGTATCGAAGGATAAAGACAAAAAAATCACAATGCAGATTGTGGGCAATGTGGATTTGTATGGCAAAGATTATATTGTTGAATTGAAAGATTCTAAGACCCCTGCCGTTACTGCCAATCCAGGGTACACTGGCACGGAACCTGCTGCTGTTAGTGCTCCGGCAACTACGACCACGGTCGTGGTACAATCAGCGCCTATTGTACAATATGTGTATTCCCCTGTTTATGTGCCATACTATCCACCGTATTATTATGGGTATTATCCACCCTATTATTCACCCTATGCGGTGATGACAGTTGGCATATATATTGGTCATCATTCCTATTATCACCATGGTGGGTATGGGTATCATGGGAATACAGTCGTAATTCACAACACGAATAACTATAACAACTACAATAATTCCAGAAACAGCTCCAATACCGTGAACCATAATAAGACGAATGGTAACTATAACGGGGGTAATAGTGCATCGACACGGCCATCATCGGGAGCAGGAGCTTTAACGCGTCCATCCACTGGATCGGGAGCATCAACGCGGCCTTCAACTGGATCGGCAGCTTCAACACGTCCATCATCAGGAGCATCACCTTCTACTGGCCAGTCAAGCGCAGGCCCCCGGCAGTCAAGTTCTGCTTCTACGGGTAAGTCAACCAATCAGAATATGCAACAAGCCAAGCCCAATTCAAACGGAGCTTCCCGGTATAGTGGGGGTGGAGGTGGTGGTTCAAGAGGTGGTGGTGGAGGTTCCAGGGGAGGCGGCGGTGGTAGAAGGCGATAAATCATTTCTATCCATAACATTTCTCAGTCGTCTTGTGAAGTTTGGCCTAAACTAAAATGGCCATCTGAAACACCTTTCAGATGGCCGTCAAAAAAAATACTCTATATCTTTATTCAATTGGCATATCAGAAGCGCTCATCTCTCTTACGCTTACGTATTTGCCGTTTCTTTTTTCAAATAGGACCATATAATTTCCTGTATTAATGGGAATATTGGCAGCGTCGACTAATTTGAAATAGCCAGTTTCAACAACTTGATTGCCATCAGCAGACACAAAGATCTCATTGGTAGTAAATGAAATTGTATTGCCTTGAGAAGAGGCTAGAACACTGGTTTTTAAATAGGTTACAATTGTCTCTTTACCCACTAAGGGTGCTTGGTTTTGAGCAAAGACGGTTGCATCATCTGCGTAGTAGCCTATGCTTTTGAATTCGCCGGTATTATACACTGCAGCAAAATCATTTTCTTTGGCCTGGATCTCTTTCTTAATTTGCTCTTTATCAATCACCGGCGCCGCTATCGGTTCTTCCTTCTTGGGATTACAGGCTGTAAGTAAAGATATCGCACAGGATAAAAATGCGGCCACAACTAGCTTGTTTTTCATGATCATGGTGTTCTTGTTTTAAGTAAGATGAGTAACTCAAAAGTAGCATAATCTTAGCCTGCGCAACCCGAGCAGGACAAGAAAATTAGTTGTTGCATTCCTTAAGGTAAGAATTCGCCCGCGGAACTGTGCCTCCACGTCACCCACTTAGTCACGACTCTTGCTTGGTTGACTTAATTCCAAGATGATTCATGACCGCCCGTAGTTGTCCATAGTTGAATTTCCCATTGAGTTTGGCAAATAATTCTTTTGAGCTAAACGCTTCTTCCATTTCTTTAGCTGCCTGGGCAATCGTTGCAACAGTTTCCTCCGGCATAAACTTGAAAATGCTAATGCGGCCATCACCGACAGCTTTGGCAAGGTGTGTCTCAATTGTGCTCATTACGAGTCCCCGCTCTTTTGCAATGCCCTCGACGGTTAATCCGCTCTCCAGTAGCCTGAGTGTAATTTCCTGGGTTTCGCCTTTTGGTTTTTTCTTCGACCTTGGGGTTCGCCCGGATTTCTTCTCGTGAACAGGGGCAGCGCCAACCTGTGCCCGTATTTCGTCTATCATCTTTGCGCGTTCCAACGCACGTTCCTGGGTGAGGGAACTGAAGTCGAATGTGTCGCGGCCTTCCAGGATACCCGCGATCAGCAGCACAGCCTTGTCGACAGACTCCAGTTTCTTGGCAAAGAGTTGATCAAGGTCGGTAAGATGGTTGACATACGTCTTGACACGCTTTTGTTTTTTCATTTCCTCCGTGTGACGCAAAAGCATCTTAATTAGGGTGTAGAGGACTTCCTTGTAGTATCCTGCCCCTTTTTGGGTTCGCTCAATAAGTTGGGCTTGATCTCGTTCTTCAAGGAGACCAATCAGTTGTCTTTTGAACTTGGCCGTATTTTCAAGCTGCGCCTGCAGCAAATCGTTGATCTGTTCCAGCATGGGTTTCATTGAAGCCTCTTCAAAACCTGCGACTTCATCACTGGTTTTCTTGATGTAGGCAATCTCTTTCACCAGTTCTTCAAAATCAAACGTCCTGCTGATCACCAGGCGAATAAAATCTACCTGTTTTGTTTTCATCAGCTCCGGTAGCTCTTCCGGATGATGATTGGTCTCAGTAAATGAAACAACTTTCTTGTCGGTACTTACAACGCCTGGATCAATATGAGTTCTGAGGATCAGGCCGTCGAGTGAACGCAGTCTGGATAAGGCGACATAGACCTGACCGTCGGCGAAGGCCTGACCCACGTCGATGATCGCCTTGTCAAATGTGAGGCCCTGGCTCTTGTGGACAGTAATGGCCCACGCTAATTTGACAGGATATTGTTCGAAGGAGCCAATCACCTCATCATCCAGATCTTTCGTTAAGGCGTTTACCGTATATTGTTTATTTTCCCAGACTTCCCTTTTAAGAATGTATTTTTC
>JANNAZ010000034.1:0-2492 GCA_031384895.1 Cyclobacteriaceae bacterium
TTCGAACCGCTGTAGGAGCTTTTGCAGAGCTCAGCCTAACCGCTCGGCCACGAGACCCACTAGGATTTTAGGATTCATAGGAT
The DNA here is from genome assembly GCA_031384895.1 of Cyclobacteriaceae bacterium. Taxonomy (GTDB): domain Bacteria; phylum Bacteroidota; class Bacteroidia; order Cytophagales; family Cyclobacteriaceae; genus ELB16-189. The sequence continues at coordinate 84 of JANNAZ010000034.1, forward strand.
TCCAGGCCTTTCATCCAATAAATATAGAGTTCCAAATCTTGAAATTCGAAATGCAGTAATTTTTCCGGCGCTCCTAATTCATCATCAGATCACTCCAATATTCAATATTCACTATTTAAAATTCAATATTCAAAAAATGGTTCCCCCAATTTTCATCAGGAGAACCACCTCTCTATTGTTTAACCATTAAAACTTACTCTCCTTTTGCCTCATCCGCAGCGGGTGCCGACTTTGCTGCCGACATCTTCTCTTTCAAAGCGCTCAACGCCTCGAGATCGCCCAGCGTCGACTTCTCGCTCTGCTGGTTGATGTTCGCAATCGTCTTGCCCTTGCCTTCCGTCTTCTTCTTTGGAGCGGCGGCCGGCTGCTGTTCCCTGGGTGCAGGCTTTTCCTCCACATCCGCAGACCACAACGCACGGTGGCTCAACGTAATCCGGCGGTCGTCCTTCGAAAACTCCAGGACCTTGAAGTCCATAGTCTCTCCAATCTCTGTCTTGCCGGCGTCTTGCTTGGTAATGTTCTTGAGGGTACAGAATCCTTCGATGCCGTACTGCAACTCAACAATCATCCCCTTCTCGTTCTTGTTTACCACGGTACCCTGATGAACCGATCCCGTTGTGAAGATCGACTCAAACGTATCCCAAGGATTTTGCTCCATGTGCTTATGACTGAGGGCCAGACGGCGGTTGGCCGCATCCAGCTCCAGCACTTTCACTTCGAGGTGCTCTCCTACTTTCGTGAACTCGGAAGGATGTTTCACCTTCTTAGTCCAGCTCAGGTCAGACACGTGCACCAGTCCATCGATGCCCTCTTCCAATTCCAGGAACAATCCGAAGTTGGTCAAGTTGCGCACGATGCCCTTGTGAGTTGTGCCGATGGCATACTTCGTAAGAACTTCCGGACGTGTCCAGGGATCTTCAGAAAGCTGCTTGATGCCGAGTGACATCTTCCGCTCTTCACGGTCAGCGGTCAACACGACTGCCTCAACGATATCTCCTACTTTGATGAAATCCTGGGGATTTCTCAAATGCTGTGACCAACTCATTTCGCTTACGTGGATCAATCCTTCCACGCCGGGCTGCAGTTCGAGGAACGCACCGTAATCGGCAACGTTCACGATCCGGCCTTTCACCTTTGAGCCTACGATGATTTCTGCAGGCAACGATTCCCATGGGTGAGGCGTAAGTTGCTTCATGCCGAGGGAGATGCGCTTCTTGTCCTGGTCGAAATCCAGTACAACGACTTTCACCGTCTGGTCGAGTTTGAGGACTTCGTCCGGGTGCCCTACGCGGCCCCATGAAATATCCGTGATGTGCAGCAAGCCGTCTACGCCACCGAGGTCGATGAACACACCGAAGTTGGTCATGTTCTTGATCACCCCTTCCAGTACTTGTCCTTTGTCCAAGTTGGACAAGATGGCTGTCTTCTGCTGCTCAAGATCTTTCTCTATCAATACCTTATGCGACACAACAACGTTATCGTTCGTGTAGTTGATCTTCACCACCTTCACCTCGATGTTCTTGTTCACGTAAATGTCAAAGTCGCGGATAGGCTTCACATCGATCTGTGAACCGGGCAAGAAGGCCTCGATGCCGAATACGTCGACAATCAAACCACCTTTCGTACGGCGTTTCACAAATCCTTCAATGATCTGGTCTTTATCCAGGGCGGTCTGAATGTATTCCCATCCCTTCACCAGCTTGGCCTTCCTGCGGGAGAGCACCAATTGGCCCATCGCATTTTCACGCTCTTCAATAAAGAGGTCTACCTCGTCGCCGATTTTCATGTTCGGCATGTCCTTGAATTCCGCCAGCGGCACCAGGCCGTCCGACTTGAATCCGATATTCAAAATCACGTCGCGGTTGTTAATTCCCACGACGATACCTTTCACCACTTCGCTGTTAGTTACGGTAGCTACCGTGCCCGAATAGAAATTCATGAGGCTTTCACGATCCGTTGAAGAGTATCCCTCGCCGAATCCTTTGCGCTCAAACGCATCCCAGTCAAACGCTTCCAGTGAAATGGGCGCGGCCACGCTCTGGCGGGCACTCACATCTTTGATTACCCGGTTGAGCCCTTCTTCTTCCTCGGCACGCTTGGCGGCCTTAAATGCGGCCAGGTCATCCTGTGCCAATTCTGACTCTGCTGCTTTGATGTCAATATCGACATCTTCACCTTTTACGGATATGGGCTTCTTTGAAGGTTCCCCTTTTTCCGATCCTCTTTCTTTTTGTCCTTTTGCCATACTAAAATGCCCTTTTTTACATGCTCCAGGCGGGCCTTCCTGAAACAACTTTGGTTTGAACGTCAGCCCCAGAACCAACCAGGACGACCCCGCACAAATGAGGGGCCGCAAAGATATGAAAAAATAGCTATTGCTATTGGCTTTTAGCCTTTGGCAAGGAGGGG
>JANNAZ010000075.1:0-11480 GCA_031384895.1 Cyclobacteriaceae bacterium
GGAGGAAGTATTGGGCCAAGCCTGATTGATATTGGGTGAGCATGTAGTCATACATGGGGCTTGACTTCAAGGGCAGGTGTTGACTTCCTTTCCGGATATTTTTGATGCCTTCCTCATGGTTATTGAGATCAAAATAACACAGGGCGATGTCAATGTACAGGGAACTGATTCTTCGATTGTCCCTGGCACTTTCAGCGAAAGGAATGCCTTTAAAGTAGTATTCAAGTCCTGTGGCGTTGTCCCCTTTGTTCCCGAAGAAATATGTGCCAAGCCAGTTGTAGCTGATGGCAAGCAAAGAGTCATTATTCAAATCCTGGGCAATCTTCAGTAATTGGAAAGTGAAGGCCGAGTCGACATTATTTCCTTCCCTGTTTACTTTCTCCAGTAAGAGGTTGTCAAGCACCATAAACCGAGCAAGAGGCTTCGTGATGGTCGGCAAGATACCTCGTAAGCTATCGGCATATTTGGTTTGCGCGAAACTTAGGCAGCTGATGGTTAATAGGATTGCTGCTATTGTCGATTTCTTTTTCATCTGATTAGATCAGCTTGGTAGCGTTTTTATATGTCCCGAACCTACGGTTCTCATGTTTCATTCTAGTCTCTTCAACGGACTAAAGTCCATTGTTATAATATTCGCCGAGGCTACGCCTCTCGGTTTGTTATTTTTCACGTCTCACCAACAGCTTCTATGTCGAGGCTACGCCTCTTTAACCAACTTTCCTCAGAACCATCCTACCAGAGCCGTAGGCTCGACCGATTTTTGTACCCACGGATTTTAATCCGTGGGTACAGGCGGAGAGATTCTGTCCGAGTGCCGTAGGCACGGCCCATCCTACACCGGAAGCACAATCACAAACTCACTCCCCTTCCCCTCCTTCGTCTCCACCCTCAACTCCCCGCCATGCGCCTTGACAATATCATAACTCAAGGATAGCCCCAATCCCGTTCCCTGTCCGGTAGGCTTTGTCGTGAAGAAAGGCTGAAAAATCTTGTCGAGTGCCTTTTGCGGGATGCCGACGCCATTATCTTTTACTGATATGGCCACCATCCCGTTGTCGCGGCGTGTGCTCACGGTTACCGTGGGCTCGTAGTCCTTGAGATTCAGTTTTCTTTTCTCCGTGACGGCATAGAACGCGTTGTTGATCAGGTTGAGGATCACACGGCCGATATCTTGTGGAACGACCAGGACCTTTTCAATCTGGGGATCGAAGTCTGATTCAAACTTGGCGTTGAATGATTTGTCTTTCGCCCGGAGCCCATGATAGGAGAGGCGCAGGTATTCGTCGCAAAGCACGTTGAGATCGGTTAGTTCTTTCTGACCGCTGCTGGTGCGACTGTGTTGGAGCATCCCTTTTACGATGGCGTCAGCGCGCTTGCCGTGGAAATTTATCTTTTCTAGATTTTGGATGACTGTTTCAGCTAGTTCAGTTGCCGGTTGCGAGTTGCCGGATGCCAGTTCTGCTTTCATTTCATCCAGCAATTCCTTACTTACCTCGCTAAAATTATTCACGAAGTTCAACGGGTTCTGGATCTCATGGGCGATGCCGGCAGTGAGTTCACCCAGTGAGGCCATCTTTTCAGATTGCACCAACTGCGTCTGCGTCAGCTTCAGGTCTACCAGTGTTTTTTCTATCTGTGCTTTGGCGGATTCAAGTTTGTTAAAGTCTTCGTAGCGGGCATAGGCGGTGGAGAAGGCATCGGCCAGGGACTGTAGCAATTCGAGTTGATCCGCATCCAACGGGGCTGTGTTGGCCACATAAAGCATTCCCTGTAAGAAGGGAAGAAAATGACCATCCAGGTCGGTATGGGTTAACGTGCTCAGGTATTGCTCCTCGGTGGCAAACACGCCATGCTTAACCAGGGTGGTGGCAATTTCGGCAAAGCCCGATTTGTCCAGGTGTTCCAGATAGATCTTCTTTTCCTTCCAACGGCTCAATAGTCTTGCGAAAAAACCAGAGGTCTCAAAAGGGAGCTGAAAGAAGGCAATCAATTCCCCGTCGGCGGTAGAGATGGCTTTGCCATCGGGTGTGTTGAGGTAATTATAAAGGAGTTCCTTCTCTTCATCGATGATATGCACCCCGCAGCGCACGAAAGGCACGCCCAGCGTGGTCAGTTCACTCCATATTAGTGGGGTAATCCGATTCAGGTCATTGGTGGACCGCATGGAGGCTATTTCTGCCCTGACCCGGTCAATCGAAGAACGGCGTATGGCTTCTTTCGCTTGCGAAATGGCTTGTTCGATGTCAATGTATCGTCGGTAAGCCAATTCAAAAACATTTCGAAAGCGCTTGAATGTGGCCAGGGCACGTTCGTCAAGGGCAGAAAAGGCAGTAACGCCTAGCGCGCCAGCTCCGATGGAAAAGAAATAATAGTAGGCAGAAGATGCTTCGTCGAGTTTGGGGTCTGGGAGCTGATTTGTTTTCCGGCGGTGGTCACGCCATTGTTGCAGTTCGTCCCCTTCAAAAGTCTTTTCGTAAAAGGCCTCAGGGGAAGCTAACATTTGCTCTGCCAGGGCAAGTTCGACTGGGTGCAGTCGGTAATCGATAACTTCAACCGAAGTTTTGCCGTAGATCGTGAAGTACTGGTAATTGACATACTCATATTTTCCCGCATTAATTACAAGCGTTTGCACATTCCGGAGATCCTTTACATTCAGCAGCTTAAGTTGATCGGAAATGACACGACATAAGTCCAGCATGTCCATGGGCTTCTGCATCGCGAGCGCAGAGGATCTGACCTTTTCCAGCGCTGCCTCGATCTGCGCCTCGCGGGCTTGGGCCTCTGCCTTCCTTATATCATTATAGCGTTTGTAGGTGAGGTTCAATACGGAAACAAACCTATTGTACACCTGTACCTCTTCTTGGGCTAATTCAGTTTCGGTTATGATATAGAATGAGCCCTCCGTGAACATGGGTATATAGAAGTACTGTACAGCATCCGCTGAGTAATCAGGCAGGCCGATTTGTTTTGTCATGTATTCATAGTAAGCCTTGATTTCGTTGCCGCGGAGGACATGACGATATTCCTTCTGAATCAGCCAATTGGTATACGTGTTAATAAGTAAAGGATGCTCTCTCGTATCAATTGTTCCGCTGACATCAACCAATTCTCCTTGTTTCGTTCGACTTACCGTGGTGAGTTCGGCCATACGATTGTCTCTATTCAGTAATGCTGCGCCACATCGGATGATGGGTGTCTTGAATAAGGACATAAGTTCGTTGTAAAAAGAGTACATGGTTGTGGCCAAGTCTTCTGAAGTATGCATGGCCATGGCTTTGCCGCGAACTTTTTCGAGGGCGGCTTCAATGGTGGCTTCTCTTGCCTGCGCTTCAGCTTTTTTGAGCTCGAGAAAACGAGCATACGTTTGTTCAAATACTTTTGCAAAACGTTTCAGGATCGCATTCTCTTCGTCGGAAAAAGGTTTACCTGAATAGTTCCAGATCGACAGCAGGGTATATTTCATGATCGCCATGGAAATGGACATGACGGAAATGCTCAATACAAGTTTTCTTCCTTGATCGGACAGGTGGCGCACATTGGCCTTTTCAAGGAAATGACTCCACCAGCTGCGCGTATCTTCCCCGGAAACATTCAAGACCAGAGAATCGGCTTTATTGCTAACGGCTTCACTGATCAGTTTGAAAATGGGATGGTCAAAATAGGGAATGAACGTCTCTTCCGGGAACGCTTTATGGGGAGTTGAAATCCACAATTGATAATCGGTTTTTGCTATCTCGGGACGGAAACTTGCGGCATCAATGTTGAAACCTAAATGAGTGAATTGTTCCGTGATCACTTTCATTACTTCAGGCAGGTCCTCGCTATGATGCATGGCCATCATACGGCTGCGAACTCTTTCCAATGATGCTTCAATCTGTGCTTCCCGTACCTGGGCTTCTGCTTTTTGGAGATCGAGGTACCGTCTGTAGGTCTGGCCGAAAACATTTGTGAAACGCTCAAAAATATAGACCGAGTCGGTGGGGATCGGTTCTCCGGTAAAAGCAAAAAGAGAACCTTCAGCAAAATGGAACGCGCTGTGCACTTCTTTGGCGGGTAGCGCGTCTATATTAAATCGGGTAGGATAAGTTGGTAGGTCATTAATGGCCAAGTAATACCTTTTTAGGTCCTCACCCTCCAGCGTAAACGAGAAGAATGACTCTTTGTTCATCCACGAAGTGCGCGCTGCCTTGAGCATGGGATGCATGTTTATTTCCAGCCGCCCAATGATTAAGTTGGCCTTTTCACCGGGATTCGATTTGGCCGTCCAGACCTGCGCGACCGCGTGGTCATCATGGATCAAGATGCCACAGCGATTGGTTGTAATGCCGAGTTTCACCAATTCTTCAAACAGTGTGGCTACGCTCTCGCCCACGTCATGGCTATCGTGCATGGCCATGGTTTTGCTGCGAACGCGTTCGAGGGAAGCTTCAATCTGAGCTTCATGAGTCTGGGCTTCGGCTTTTTCAATATCCAGGAACCGGGTGTACGCCTGTTCAAAGACGTTGGCGAAGCGCTTTAGAATTGAATTTTCCTCATCTGAGAATGATAGGGCAGAATAGTTGGCAATACCGAGTGTCGAATTCTTTCGGATGGCAAACGCTGCCGAATAACCCTTGCTATTAAGTACGTATTCTTTGCGGGAATCAGATATAAGATGACTGACATTTGAAGAGTCGAAAATGTGCTCCCACCACCTACGGGTTTCTTCTTTAGTCAGGATATAACTCAGAAAATCGTCCCCGCCCTCAAAGGCCTTAATATTCAGATTGAATATCGGATGGTCAAAGTATGGAACATGTATTAGGATGGGATAACTCTCATCAGGTATGGCCGACCAGAATTTAAAATCCTTGTCTATGCGTGTTGGAATGAAAGTAACCGAATCGATTCGAACGCCAAGGTGAATAAGCTGGTCTGAAATCACTTTCATCACCTCCGGCAGCCCATCGCTTTGGTGCATGGCCATCATGCTGCTGCGGACGCGTTCGAGGGCTGCTTCAATCTGAGCTTCGCGGGTCTGCGCCTCTGCTTTTTGTATATCCAGAAACCGCGTGTAGGCCTGCTCAAAAACGTTGGCAAAGCGCATCAAGATCGCATTCTCCTCCTCGGAGAACAGAAACCCGGAGTAATTGACAACAGAGAGTGTTGAGTTTTTACGAGAGGCAACAGAGGTGGTAAGTGCCTTGGTGCTCAGTACGTAGTTTCTGCGCTGGTCGCTGAATAGCGGGCCTACATTGGACTTGTCAAGCAAGTGCCGCCACCAGTGTTGCGCTTCTTCGTAGGACAAGGTAATGGTCGAAAAATCAAGTTCATCGTGAATGGCCTTTCGAACCCCTTTGATAAGCGGGTTATCGACATAAGGGACATGGATCAGAAGGGGGTATGTGCGCTCCGTCGTGGCGGACCAAAAGTTAAGACCTTTTCCTTCCTGGGCCGGAAAGAACAGCACTGAATCCAGGCGGACACCGAGGAAAAGGAATTGTTCTGCAGCTACTTTCATTACCTCCGGCAGTCCATCGCTTTGGTGCATGGCCATCATGCTGCTGCGGACGCGCTCGAGTGAGGCTTCGATCTGAGCTTCATGGGCCTGGACTTCGGCTTTTTCCAGATCGCGGAAGCGGGTGTAGGCTTGTTCGAACACCTTGCCAACTCGCTTGAGTATGGCGTTCTCTGCATCTGAAAATGGAACGCCTTGATAATTGGCGATGCATAGTGTGACATGGCTCATCAACGCATTGGAAGTAGCTAACCCCGGGGCGCTTAAAATAAATGCTTGCCTTTCCGGAACAACGGTCGCATGTTTGAAAAAATGTTTCCAAAACCTGTTCTTTTCTTCGAGCGCTATTGTACTCGTAATCAAATCCAGTTCTTTCTCCCTTCCTTCCTTGAATATTTTAAAGAATTCATTGTCAAAATATGGAATATCTATTCTATTGGGATATGTCCGGGCGGTACTGGCTATCCAGGCATGGAGGTCATCGCTTTCTTTGTAATCCACGTTAAAATACGCCGCATCGATTTTGAAGCTCAACTCCTGAAATTGCTGGAACACCACCTGGATGACATCGCGGAGTTCATCGCTTTTTTGCATCGCCATCGTTTTAGCGCGAATCCTTTCCAGGGCCAGTTCGATCTGCGCTTCGCGGGCCTGAGCTTCGGCTCTTTGGAGGTCAATCAATCGTGTGTAAGTCTGATTGAGCACGGTTGCAAACCGCTTCAAAATTTGGGCTTGGTCATCAGTAAGTGGCGCTGGACCAGCAGCCTGTATAGAACCCTGTTTAATAAAGGCGTCACACAGGTAAAAGCTTTCCTGACTTCTCATAGCCTGTTGAACCTCAGGAGGAAAGTCTTTTAAGTCAGTTTGAGTGAACAAATACTCATCCCAGGTCTTCTTGATTTCACCGGCCAGGTTATACACTGAATACTCACTTCCATTTTCCCAAGTGGCTAACCATTGGTTAAGAAACGGATGGTCAACAATCGGAATCAGGTAGCATTTTGGAATGATGTCAATACCAAAACCTCGGCTCCACCACGCTATTGCATTATTGTTCTTATCAATTATAGCAATCAGGACCTGATCTAAACCAAAATTTAGTACCTCCAATTGTTTAAATAATAAACTAACAATTTCAGCCAGCTCATCGCTTTTATGCATCGCCATGGTCCTGGCTCGAACTCTTTCAAGGGCTAACTCGATCTTTGCTTCGCGCGCCTGCGCCTCAGCCTGTTGCAGGTCGCTAAACCGTGTATATGCGAATGAAAAAACCGACGTGGCCCTCTGCAAGAGTTCCCAGCTTTCCGTCGAAATCTCACCTGGCGACGCGGCGCCCATAAAGCCGTTGGAGAACTTTAACAAATGATAAGTCCTTTCGGGAATTCCATCTTCGTAATACTGTTGAAGCTCTTTTGAACGTTGGACGAAATAGTTAATCCATTCCTTCCTGTCTTCACCCCGCATGACGATGGAAGTTTGCTTTTGACCGGACTGATAAAACTGAAGCATTTGCCTGCCTACCCATGTTGCATGCAGGTCGATGGTCATGTGGTCGTTTACAAATTTCTTTGCATCATGGAGATCCCTGATGGCAAACCAGCATTCCGTTGCATCATTTTCCCCCAGGATGTAAATGGAGCTTGTCTCCAGTTCCTCCACACCGAGTGAACCCATTTCTTTTCTCAGCAATGCAGCTACCTCCACCAACTCTTCCGGTTTTTGCATGGCCAATGAACGCGCCCTTACCTTTTCTATTGCGGCTTCAATCTGTGCCTGTCGCGTCTGGGCTTCGGCTTTTTCTAAATCCTTGAAACGCGTATAGGTCTGTACGAAAACTTTGGTGAAGCGTATCAGGATGGCATTGTCTGCATCAGAAAGGGGGGTGAGACTGAAATTATGAACATAGAGGCCCACGTCGTTCATGAGCACACTGGAAAGTGTCCATGCCGGTGAACGGAGACCCAATTCCTCTAATTCGGCAGGAGTTTCAGTAACGTGTTCAACCCAATGTTCAAGGATCTTATCCTTTTCTTCATAATGATAGGATTCATTATACGCATATAGATCCAGGCCCTTTTCTTTTGCTTCCACATACCGATGAAATATGGGATGATCGAAAAACGGAATATGTACTTTGTTGCGGAATGTATACCCAGCGTCTGCTACCCAAAGATTCCAATCATTGCTTTCCTGAATGTCCATGTAAAATCCGGCCGCAACTGCATTGACACCTAACTGAACCAGTTGTTCATATATTACCTGGATAACCTCACGGAGCTCTTCACTTTTTTGCATACCCATCGTGCGGCTTCTCACTCTTTCCAAAGCCGTTTCAATCTGCGCTTCTCTAACCTGTCCTTCTGCTTTTTGGAGATCGAGGAAACGCTTATAAGCCAAGTCAAACGCAGCACCCATTTTTGGCAGAATGAATTCCATTTCGGCTGGAGGAGGTTGGACAAAATCAACATTCAGTGTTCCATTGGCGAGGGGTACCACGGGAAGCCACAAATGCGTTAATTGGGCAGATTCCATAAAGCGAACGAAGTTGTCCGCATTTTTGGGATCAAATCCACGCAACCAGACTTCAGACCTCAATAGGTCATCTTTATCCATCTCCACCACTGAGTATTTCTCTGTTGAATTCAAAATCTTGTGTAACCACAGATCGGGATCTGTTTCTTCTAAGCGGAATTCAAAATCCAGACTCAGATAAGGTCCTTCTTCCGATTCAAGCAGCTCGGTGATATCCCAGATCCGGATACTGCCACTATCCTGTTTCAGGTAGATTGTGGCGGCAGACACCCCGGGTAAATCTAAGCCTACCATCGCATCGCGGACAGAGACAGCTACTCCCAAGATTTCTTCCGAGCGGTGCATCGCCAGGGCTTTGGCACGAACTCTTTCAACTGCAACTTCTATTTGGGCTTCTCTGGTTTGCGCTTCTGCTTTTTGGAGGTCGAGGAAGCGGGTGTATGATTGTTCGAAGACAGTACCAAAGCGCTTGAAAAGAGTATAGAAGGATGGCAGCGGCTCGTACGAGATGATAAACAGATACCCACTGGAGAAAAACAAGGCATGGATATGGATTTCGGTGGCTCGGTTTTGCTTTGCCACTTCATCATTCATGGGCAACTGGTACTTCTTCAGAAAATTCACATGCTCAAGCAGGGCCGCACCGGCAAGGCTCACCACGCGGAATTTTTCACCGGCTTTCCATCCTGAGTAAATCGCTTTATAGGCGGGCGCTTCGTCAAAGCGAATCAACGTGGAATTCTCATGAATCTCCCCGGTAGTCTCGGTAATCCAGGTTTCCCCAACCGGTTCCGTATCCTTAAAGGTTACAATCCCACATGTCCTTATCTGTGTCGATTGAATTCCGAGTGAAAGCAATTGTTTGAAAAGAAGGGAAACAGTTTCTGCAAGCTCATTGCTCTTGTGCATGGCCATTGTCCTGGCTCTAATGCGTTCCAGGGATAGCTCAATCTGTGCTTCGCGTGCCTGGGCTTCTGCTTTTTGCAGATCGAGGAAGCGGGTGTAGGATTGCTCGAATACGCCGTGAAATCTTCTCAGGATGGTGTTCTGCTCTGATGTATAGGGGATGCCTTCATAATTGCTGATAGTCAACGCAATGTGCTTTCCAAATACCATGGAGCGCGCAAGCCCTTTGGCATCCTTTATCCGTTCCTTTACCTCGGGAGGATCACTACCAACAATAGAATGTGTAAGGAAATGCTGCATAGCAATCTCTCCTTCTTCACGTGAAAGCAGATCCGATAAAAAATCCAATCCCTTCTTGACTGCCTCCCGCGGCCCATTGAAGAGTACGTGGTCGAAATAAGGGAGTCGTATCTGCTCGGGGTAGGCATAATCGGGTCTCGCCACCCACATGGTCCAGTCGCGCGACCGACTCGGGAAATTGAAATTGGCGAGATCAACGTTGAAGCCCAACAGATGGAATTGGCTCATGACCACCAGGATCACTTCTTGCAACTCCTCGCTTCGTTGCATGGCCATAGCTCGTGACCGCACCGTTTCCAGCGCTGCTTCAATCTGCGCCTCGCGGGCCTGGGCTTCAGCTTTCTTTAGATCGAGGAACCTCCGGTATGTCAGCTCAAACACACGCGCGAACCGTATGGTCAATTCTTCGTCTTCAACATTCAGTAACGCATTGTTGATAATGTGGAGGTATCCGTTGGCGAAGTTGAAACAATAGAATACCGTGGGATCGGCGAAGTTGGTCTTGACCATCTGGTCGACCTCTTTGGAACCAAAATGGGGACTGACAAACGCAATGTGTTTCCATAATTCGTCACCGCCGACCGACTGATAAAAGACAGGATCCTGACGTTGCCATGCCTCGTATCGTTCCTGAAGAACCGCGTCTCCCGTAAGTGGCAGTATGAATCCCTCCAGGAGATTTCCCCGCTGACCCGTCATCCAGCCATGCTGGATGGTGTGTTCGGCATCCACCTCCACATAACCGCAATTAAAGAAATTGGTAACGCCTAACACGCGAAGTTCGTGATAAAGCAGCACGGCGACCTCACTCAGTTCCTCGGTTTTGCGCATGGCCATCGAGCGGGTTCTCACTCGTTCCAGTGAAGCTTCAATGCGTGCTTCCTGCGCTTGCTTTTCTGCCTTCTGCAAATCAATGAAGCGGGTGTAGATCAATCCGAAGGCATTGGCGAAGCGCGACAGGATACTGCATTCTTCCTTCGACAATGGTTCCGCAACAATCACATTGATGGAACCCTCTGTGAAGAAGAAGGAATAGAAGTGCTCCTTCTCATTATACTTCTTCTGCTTGGGAAGGGTGAGGTAGGTAGACATCTTCTGATAGTAGTCCTTGACTTCAGCACCCTCCAGGACCGTCAGGGCGTACGGCTTCTTTTTCTTTCTGGCCGGAAGAATGTTCTCATATACCGGATGAACATGAATGTTTACATAGTCAAGGATTTGAACGACTTTCCCCTTTTCTGAGATGGTGGTCAGCCACAGTTCAATGGCCTCATGGGGTTCGTCAATAATGGCCACACCCGTACGGATAGCATTGATGCCAAGATCCTTGATCTCATGAAACATGACAGCCGAAGTCTCTGCCTGCTCAGCGCTCGTGCGCATAGCCATGGCCCGGTTCCTGACTTTCTCAAGCGCAGCCTCTACTTCCAGTTCGCGTTGGAGGCGCTGGAGTTCTTGCTTAAGAGCCTGAGGGGTCTCCGATACCTGTTTTCTGGGTCTGGGCATGTGTTCCGAATGTAGTGGAATTGGTGGGCATGGCCAAAAAGATTGTCAGGAAAACCAGCAATGGGTTCGTCTGCCATTATAAGGATTTATCCTGTATTTGCGTGCGGAAGTTATTGCACGGAGATACACGGAGGTACCACGGAGTTGCACGGAGAGAAATGATAGAAGAGGAACTTACATCAAGAGTGATCAAGTGTGCGGTTGATGTGCACCGTGGACTGGGACCCGGGCTGTTAGAATCAGCGTACCGGGAATGTCTATTTTATGAACTTACCTTAAACGGCTTATTTGTAGTCAGGGAGAAATCGATGCCAGTAATTTACAAAGAAGTGAAACTTGATCATGGTTACAGGATCGATCTATTGGTGGAAAGCAACCTTGTGTTGGAATTGAAGACTGTCGAGTACTTAACGGATGTGCACTTCGCCCAAATGCTGACCTACCTTCGGTTGGGTAACTACCCCATTGGATTGCTTCTGAACTTTCACGTAGCAATACTTAAGCAGGGCATAAAACGCGTCATCAACACCTAATTCTCCGTGCGCCTCCGTGCAACTCCGTGTTACAGCTACTCCGCCGTCAAGGGTTCAATGATGTTTGCGACCTCCGTAATACTATTCGCAGGAAACCCACCCCTCCGTGCGTGTTCCCTTATCAGCTCCTCATTCGCGGCGATATAGATGCAGTAAATCTTGTTGCCTGCCACGTAGCTGTGAATCCACTGGATGTCGGTGCCCAG
>JANNAZ010000127.1:0-8168 GCA_031384895.1 Cyclobacteriaceae bacterium
GTGATCAGAAATAAACCCGTTAGGGCCATCACCAGTTTTCTCCCCAGCGTGCTGGAGAACATTTCAAGAAACCACTTCATAAGGTATTATTGAGGTTTTTCGGGTAAACCAAAAATACTTCCGTAAGCCTTAACAAACAAACCCCTACTTTGTCCTTATTACCCGCGGGAATTCTTTTGGCCTTTGACCCGACCGGACTAATTTTACCCTTAACCACTGCCGCGCATGTATTTGATTTTTGATACGGAAACCACGGGTGTTCCGCATAATAAGACTGCCCCCCTAACCGACCTCGACAACTGGCCAAGAATCGTTCAAATTGCATGGCAACTGCACGATCAAAAAGGCGGACTCCTTTCTCAGCATTCGCATATTATTAAACCCGAGGGGTTTGACATCCCCTTCAAAGCCGAACAAATCCACGGGATTTCTACGCGCAGAGCCACGGAAGAAGGCCGGCCGCTCGGCGAAGTCCTCACCACGTTTAGAGCCGACTTGGACAAGACATCCGTACTCATCGGCCACAACATTGAATTTGACATTAATATTCTCGGCGCAGAACTGATCCGGCAAGCTCTTCCGACTGAACAACTGCTTGCCGCGGCCAAGATTGACACAGGTATCGTTTCCATCGACTACTGCCAATTGTCGGGCGGGCCCGGAGGCCGGCTGAAGATGCCCAGGCTCAGCGAGTTGCACCAAAAACTTTTCGGAAAGCCTTTTGAAGATGCCCATGACGCTTCCTATGACGTCGCGGCAACGGCCAGGTCCTTCTTCGGTTTGATCCAGAAAAAGATAGTCAGCCCATTTGATTCTACGCCTCCTGAAGAAATTGAATACGAGGAGCCTAACCTTGAAGCAGGAAATCAAAGCAAACGGGAGCGAAAGAAAAAAACAGACTATGCATCAGCGGATGACGCTGTCGGATTAACGGACAAGCCGTTTTGCCACCTGCATCTCCATTCGCAATACTCGGTCCTGCAGGCTACGGCAGATGTTGAGGAAATTGTAACCAAGGCGAAGGACTCCGGAATGTCAGCTGTGGCACTGACAGATCTGGGGAATCTGTTTGGCGCATTCAAATTCGTAACTGAGGCCCTCCAGCGCGAGATGAAGCCAATTCTCGGCTGCGAATTTTATGTGGCGGACGAACGCAAGAAAACCAAGTTCACAAAAGACAATCCGGACAAGCGTTTCCAGCAAGTATTAATCGCCAAAGACAAGGAAGGATACCACAATCTGGCGAAGCTCAGTTCGCTGGGCTTTATCGAGGGACTGTACGGAATTTACCCTCGCATTGACAAGGATCTCATTAAAGAATACCGCAAAGGGCTTATCGCAACGACAGGTGGATTACATTCAGAGATAAATCACCTGATCCTTCAAGTAGGTGAGCGGCAGGCAGAAGAAGTCTTTGCCTGGTGGCACAAGACCTTTGGGAAAGATTTTTACGTGGAGCTCAACCGCCACGGTATTCCGGAAGAAGACCATGTGAATCAGACCCTGCTTCGGTTTTGCGAAAAGTATAAGGTCAAATATTTCGCCGCGAATGAGGTCTTCTACCTGGAGAAAGAACAGGCAAATGCCCATGACGTCCTTTTGTGCATCAAAGAAGGTGAGTTTCAGTCCACACCCATCGGTGAAGGTCGCGGCAAGCGGTATGGTCTGCCCAACAGCGAATATTTCTTTAAGTCACAGGAACAGATGAAGACCCTTTTTCGGGACTTACCTGAAGCGATTGACACCATTTCAGAGATTGTTGCCAAAGTAGAGAGCTATAAGCTGGAGCGGAAGGTGGCCTTGCCCAAGTTTGATATCCCAAAAAACTTCAAAACGGAAGATGACTATCTCAAGCACCTGGCTTTCGAAGGTGCCGCCCGTCGCTATCCCACGCTAACAACCGAGATCAAGGAACGTCTGGAATTTGAACTGGAGACAATCAAGAAGACAGGGTATCCAGGATACTTCCTCATTGTTCAGGACTTCACATCCAAAGCCCGGGAAATGGGTGTTGCGGTGGGGCCAGGCCGGGGGTCAGCTGCCGGATCTGCCGTTGCCTACTGCATCGGCATAACGAATGTTGATCCCATCGCATACGATCTGCTGTTTGAGCGCTTCCTGAATCCGGATCGGGTCTCACTCCCCGATATTGATATTGACTTTGACGATGAAGGCCGCGACAAGGTGCTCAATTATGTTATTGAGAAATACGGACACAACCAGGTGGCCCAGATCATCACCTACGGTACCATGGCTGCAAAATCATCCATCCGGGATTGTGCACGCGTCATGGAACTTCCGCTCGCCGACGCCAACTATCTCGCGAAGATGATTCCGGAAAGACCGGGCACTACCCTTGCCAAAGCCTTTGAAGAAGTTCGGGAACTGGACGATATCCGGAAAGGCACAGACAAACGCTCGGAAGTGCTACGGCAGGCTATTGTTATCGAAGGCTCTCTCCGGAATACGGGGACGCACGCTTGTGGAGTCATTATCACGCCCCAAGACATGACCGACCTAATTCCTGTGTCGACAGCGAAAGATTCAACCATGCTCGTCACCCAATTTGACAACAGTGTGGTGGAGAATGCGGGCATGTTGAAAATGGACTTTCTGGGCCTCACAACACTTACGATTATCAAGACCGCGCTCAAGAATATCAAGCGTCGACATGGTGTGGATGTGGACATGGAAACAATTACGCTCGATGATGCGAAGACGTATCAATTGTATCAGCGTGGAGAAGTTACCGGAACATTTCAGTTTGAAAGTGAGGGCATGCAGAACTACCTGAAGGCCCTGAAGCCGGATAAATTCGAAGACCTGATTGCGATGAACGCGCTGTATCGACCGGGTCCAATGGAATATATCCCAAATTTCATTTCACGGAAACATGGACGAGAGGCGATTCGCTATGACCTTCCTGAAATGGAGGAGTTTCTCAAGGATACGTACGGCATCACCGTTTATCAAGAGCAAGTGATGTTGCTCTCTCAAAAGTTGGCCAACTTCTCAAAGGGTGATGCGGACGTGCTTCGCAAAGCCATGGGTAAGAAGCAGAAGGATGTACTGGACAAGATGAAGAGTAAATTCATCGAGGGATGTAAGCGTAACGGACACGACGAACGCATTGCGGATAAGATCTGGAAAGACTGGGAAGCTTTTGCGCAGTATGCTTTCAACAAGTCGCACTCTACCTGCTACTCCTTGGTGGCCTATCACACGGCCTATCTGAAAGCAAATTATCCGGCCGAGTATATGGCTGCGGTGCTTACCCATTCGCAGAGCAACCTGGAGAACGTGACTTTCTTCACGGAAGAATGTCGTAAAATGGGTCTCGACGTTCTTGGCCCACACGTAAATGAATCCGGAGTTTTCTTTGAAGTAAACAAAGAAGGAGCCATCCGATTTGGATTGGGGGCAATCAAGGGAGCTGGCGATGCCGCTGTGGAAGCACTTATCCAGGAGCGTGATGCTCACGGTCCGTACAAGGACATCTTCGATTTTGCCACCCGCCTCAGTCAACGCTCAGTGAACAAGAAAACATTTGAATGCCTGGCCTTGTCCGGCGCCTTCGACTGCTTCACTGAATATCATCGCAGGCAATATGTCTACGCGAAAGTGGGGGACATCAACCTGACCGAGAAGGCAACACGGTTTGCCGCCAAGCTGCAACAAGAGACACTCAGTTCGCAGGTAAGCCTTTTTGGTGGACCCTCAGGCACAGAAGTACCCAAGCCGAAGGTAGAGGCCGTTGAGCCGTTCAGTGAAATCGAAAAGCTGCATTTTGAGAAAGAGGTAGTTGGCGTTTATATATCTGGTCATCCATTGGACAATTTCAAATTTGAAATGGATACATTCTGTTCCGCCCCCATCTCCGCCCTCAATGATCTTCAGGGATCCGAGGGAAAAGAATTCAAAATGGGAGGAATTGTTGCCAGCGTTGAGCACAAGATGACAAAGACCGGAAGGCCTTTCGGAAAGATGGTACTGGAAGACTATAGTGGAAAATTTGAATTTGTTTTATGGAGTGACGACTACTTGAAATTCAAGTCCTTCCTGATGCCCGGCCTATTCCTTTTTGTTGAGGGTAACGTTTTGCGAAAATCATGGGGAGAGCAGAACCTGGAATTCAAAATTCGTCAGATCGATTTACTCAATGAAATCGGCGTTAAGCGTGCAAAAGGGCTGGAGGTACGCGTGTCCACCGATGCCCTAAACCCCGCACTCGTACAGCAGCTCGAATCGATCTTTACAGCGTATGGCGGCGCCACACCCCTATACCTCAAACTTCGCGACGACAAAGAAAACATCAGTATCGACCTGTTGTCCAGAAAGTTCCGTGTGAAGCCGGTTAACGACATGGTTAGCCGTATGAAGCGATTGCCGATGGTGGAGGTGAGTGTGGTGTACTAGGGACTAGGTGCTGGATGCTAGGTGCTGGATGCCAGGTACTGGCTGACACAGGTGAGGTTTACTGTTTGCTGGCCGACATATGTGATGGAACTGCAATTTTGGTCATTGGACCTTGAACTTCCTGAGTTATCTTTGCGTTCTGATTTCAAATGACCACAAAAACACCTTAAAACATCCGGAACATGGGAAAAGCAATTGTACTGACTGACGCGAATTTTGACGAAACAATTAAATCTGACAAACCTGTATTGGTCGATTTCTGGGCTGAATGGTGTGGACCTTGCAAGATGATCGGCCCTGCCGTAGAAGAGCTGGCTGCCGATTATGAAGGAAAAGCCCTTGTGGCCAAACTTAATGTTGACGAGAATCCTCAGGTGACTGCCCGATTCGGCGTGCGCTCCATCCCTACTTTGCTGGTTTTCAAAAACGGGCAGATTGTTGATAAACAAGTTGGCGCAGTGCCCAAATCGGTACTTGCTGGCAAGCTTAACGCACAAGTTGCTTAGGGAAAGTTTAATTGTTTTCAAGGTTGTGTGCGGAATTCGTGCCAACTAGCGGATGCAAAAAAGCATGTAGTGATGTGAATTATGAAATGGTTCAAGCATCAACTGGTTATCCTGTTCACATTCTTGATGCTCCTTTTTTCTGTTCAGATATCCGGACAGAATTTATCACCCCAATCGCAACGCTCTCCTCAGTTTGAGGATCTCTTTAACGGTCTACCGATCGTCACACCCAATTCGCATGTGTCCGGAGATATTTACTTGAATGATAAATGGAAATTAGGCACAATTACCCTCACTGAACGCAAGGACACGATCAAGGGCTTTCAAATCCGGTACAACGTCTATTTTAATGAAATTGAGGTGAATGCGCAGAGTGGTGTTCGCCGACTTACCAGCGCCCGAGTAAAACGATTTAGCTTTGAAGATTCCATTCTGAGGCGGTCGACAGAATTCGTCAATTCCACGCAATACCTGCTTGACGGAGTTCCTTTGATTGGATTCTTCGAATTGCTGGTAAACGGTCAAATGCCACTGCTCAAGCGCTATACGATGACCATCAAAGAACCTGATTATCTCCCAGCGCTAACGGCAGGCAGTCGTGATATCGAAATTAGAAAACAGACGGATTATTATATAGCCATCGGAAATGTATTGAAGGCGGTCAAGGGAAAGAAAAAATTGCTGGAGGCCTTCGGAGAGAAGGCGGCAACTGTTAAATCATACATGAAAGTAAATGATCTATATCCTTCAACACAGGATGGACTCATTCGAATTCTTGAATATTATAATACGCTGCTGTAAACGCATTAGCGCTGACTGGAAAATAGATGGGAGCGACTTATTCGTTCAACCATTTCAAAGACAGCCGGACAAACTTGTGCGTTCTTGACGGTCAACTCCATGATCTGAATCATTTTCTTCCGGTTTGTATGCGGGTACTCGCGACAGGCTTTGGGACGGTCCTGGTAGACGCGGCAATGGTTGTCACGGTCCAGGAACGGGCAGGGTGATGACTTCAGCACATAGTCCTTGTCTTCATCGATCCGCAGGTAAGTTGTAATGAACACACCCGGTTTCATGCGCAGCGATTTGGCCACGCGCTCAATGTCAGTTTGGTAAAAGATAGGGCTGGTGGTTTTGCAGCAATTCGCGCACGTGGTGCAGCTAATCTCTTCAAAAACCCTTTCGTGCACTTCATGGAAGGCATCGTCCACTTTGCGAGCGTCTTTCTTCTTCAAGCTTATCAAGAATTTTCGGTGATCGGCTGCCTTGCGGCGGGCTTTCTCACGGAAGCGATCCAAGTCCATCCGGCAAAGATAAAGGATGGAGGTGACGGTTCATACTCGGTCCGCTATTTGGAAGTTGCTCTGGAAAATGGGACTCAATGAATTATTGAGAAACAACCTAGGCTAACTACCGCGAAAGAATCCTGGCCGGCAGCATAAACAAGGCACCAATAAATTTCAACAACGCCTCCAGTGTGATTCCAACAATACGGAATGGAAGCAGCAGCAACCAGATCAACGGAAACAAGAACAGGAATGCAATGGCCAGTGGCCAGCAGAGAACGAGGAGGATAAACCAGAGGAGGATCTTCATAGGTTCGGAATCTGCAAAGGGCCTGCCAATTCAGGAAGCTTCATCCAGGCGCATTAGAAGAGCACCTCACCTCTCGGGATATCCGAACACGTACACTTTGCTGATCACTTTTGAACACTAAACTAAATCTTAATCAGGAAAATGGGGTTCATTTTATAGCGACGTCTGGACTAGGATTCGTAGGATTGCAGGAGTTTAGGATTAAAATCACTGGTGTGTTACATGGAGAATTGACACATGACATTATCGGATGTGCTATGAAAGTGCACACATCACTTGGCAGCGGATTTCAGGAAGTAATATATCAGCGCGCCATGAAGATTGAGATGGGGCTGCAGAAAATTAGCAACGAACGCGAAATGGAAATGACCATTTTTTATGCTGATGTGGAGATCGGCACCAGGCGCGTAGACTTCTTTGTTGAAAATAAAATCATGGTTGAACTCAAGGCCGTTACCAAATTGGATGATATACACTTGAATCAAGCAATGAACTACCTTGAGGCCTACAACCTGCCTGTCGGCTTGCTGATAAATTTTGGAGGGCGTAGTCTGGAATTCAAACGTGTCTACAACCCAAAACACCCCGAAAACAAATCCCAAAAACTATCTACTCACACAAATCCTATCAATCCTATGAATCCTAGTAAAGACAGTTGAAGGTTACCGATAACACATGTTCTTAAACAAACAATACTCACACGTCTTGACATATTCCGTCTGTTTGAATGGTTGCTCCGGATCAAACATCTCCTCAAGCAGCAATTTCAATCGCTGTTCAAATTCAGGCAGTATGTGTGTCACGTCATCAACCTCCTCCTTGTTGAACTTTAACTGAGACCGAAGTTCGTCTTCAAACAGGTTCTTCCGGCTGATTAGTCCAGGCGCCAGCTTTAGCCCATCAACCGAATGATTCGCTTTGTACAACAAGGCGTAGATCATCGTTTGAAATACTGCCCGATTCCGCTTTTTGGTTCCATCAAACAACGATTCAATAGATTTAAAGTCGAGATCTCCTTTGCCGGTCTTGTAGTCCAAGATACGGACGGTGTCTCCCTTCCGATCCAGCCGGTCGATCTTGCCACTCAAGACGGCTTGACCAGGTGCATGTGTGATCGGGGCATAGTACAGAAGCTCGCCCCGCTCCAGCCCTTCAATGGAGAAGGGTGTGTAGGCTATGTCGTGCTTAATAATTCGTTCGGCAAAGCTACGGATGACTTCGCGCACGACGAGGCGCTGACCTTCATAGGTCACCTTCTTCCCAGCCTCCACGCCGTACTGATTGTTGAACGCGTTGTCGATCAACTGCCCGATTGTCGCCTGATAGTGGTCAAAATCCGTGGACTGAATGATGTTGCTCTTCTTTTTCTCCTGAATACGCAGATAGAACTTCTCCATGACCTCATGAAGCAGATTACCAAACAGGCGGGCATCCAGGTAGTCCTCGACTTCTTTCGGCTCACGAATCTTTGCTACGTGTTTCAAGTAGAATTGCAATGAGCAATCGATGTACGCATTCAGCGCGGAGGGAGAGATGCCTTTGAATCGCGCATTTCCTTCATTGAGCTTTGTCAATGCCTTCAAGACATGCTCATCCTTTGGGATGGAAATCGGCGTCATGGGTCTTGGGTGAACGGGGCTATGCAGG
>JANNAZ010000132.1:0-5453 GCA_031384895.1 Cyclobacteriaceae bacterium
GCCAAGGGATCGTATTTTATCCAGAGGCCCCGGCAGATAGGGGAAGTAGCGCAAGGAATACGACGACGAGGGCGGAGCCTGTTGAATTAGTTCTGAATTATGATGAATGACGATGATCTTTTCAAAATGCTGCTCAAGCACTTTGTATTCTGCATTGAGAAACTCTTCACCCGGTGTGTAAGGTGGTGAGGCCGTTATCAATATGATCAACTTCTTCTTCATGGCACGCCTAGGAACTTCGCTGAAATAACCTCCTGAAAAAAGGAGGACCGTATCTTCGCCAAGAATCGTGAATCCATTCATCGGTGGCGTAGTCAGCATGTGACTTTGGTTTCTCCTGCATAAGTGCCTCAAATTCCTGCTCGGTGAAACCAAGTTTCTTCAATACATATTCTTTATCAACCCTGAACTCAACCGGGTCATAGAGTGGCTGCGCCAATTCTTCAAAGGCCTGCTTCCGGGTTATCTCTCCATTTCGAATCAACGCCGATAGGTGAGGTTTACGCTTGTCAAACCCGAATTTGGTTGGCAAAACATAGGCCTGGTAGAATTTTGTAAAAACCGATTCATAATGCTTGCCTCCATAATATTCCCATCCATACTTCTCAGAGAGCACTTCAATCGCTTTGGCTTTGGAATAGTTTATAAGATTCAAAGGTTCGATATAGGCCGCACCCAAATTGAACCTCAGAATAAGCTGAAATTTCAAAGTTCCCAATGTAGGAAACGCCCTGAGCTTCATAGTTCCGAACCTCTTTTGTATCGCCCTGATATTGGTCAAATCCTGCTTGCGCCACAACCAGGCCCTGGGCATTCCATGTTCAGTCACGTAGTTCGAACCGGAGAGAACAAATTTAATATTGTATTTTCTTTGAAGCTGAAAAAGTGTGGCCATGATCGCATGATCAGTGACCATTTCGATATCAACAACACCTGCTTTGAAAAAGGACCGTTGCAAGTCCTTGAACTCAGGCCAGTTGATTACCAAGGTCTCAAGATCAAAACCACAGGAGTCAATCATTTTCTTGATGTTTGAGACTGACTTCTGTGAATTCCAACCATTGTCAAAGTGGACAATAAGGGGGTTGATTCCCATTGTTCGGGCCAAGTGGGTTACATAAGAACTATCAACTCCGCCACTTAATCCAATGATCGCATGGTACCGAGATGAAGATTTCGATTTGAGCAGTCGTGTAAGAGATGCCAGATTTTCCTTTTCTTGTTCGGGAGAAAATCGATAAGAAGGAATCTCTTTTTCGGCCTCCCTGCAGTACCGGCAGACTCCATTAGAGTCAAAAGTCACTTCCGGGTCAGTGATGTCTGTAACACAATGGACGCAAACTTGACGGATCGAATTCATGGATAGCGGGAAGTGTACATTAGATA
Source organism: Cyclobacteriaceae bacterium (assembly GCA_031384895.1). GTDB lineage: Bacteria > Bacteroidota > Bacteroidia > Cytophagales > Cyclobacteriaceae > ELB16-189. The sequence continues at coordinate 1,387 of JANNAZ010000132.1, forward strand.
AAAATGGAAGAAATCAACTCCATCTCAAAGATAGCTCTTCAATTTCAGCCAATTCTTTTCTTGTAGGATAAGATATCAAGACGGCTTTGTGCGGGCTATGAAGGACGAAGACAAGACCCAGTTTCTGAAGGTTTTTCATGCCAGAATCTAAAGAGCCTGCCCAAGACATGATAATATATCTGACGGATTCAATTTCGGATGGCGTGTTGCTCGTTACAGAAGGATAGCCCAGGTGGCCAACCATATTTTTTCTAGATCCGATATTGCCGGGGTGGTAATCAATGATGATGGTCATCTCCCTCGTGCTGTGCTTTTGTCTTTTTACAGTTAACTTGCGCTGGAATCCGGTATACAGGAAGCAAAAGTAAGGCTATTAATGCAAGGTTGTGAACCTAATTCTTGTGGAATATTAGCCGATGGACACCCAATCATGACACAACCACTTTATTCTGTCCTAGTCGCCAACTACAACCGGGGCCCTTACCTGCGTGAGGCCATCCAAAGCATTCTGGATCAATCCTATCAGTCGAAAGAATTGGTTATTGTTGATGACGGGTCAACGGATGATTCCTGGGAGATTATTTCGGAATTCAGTCGCAGTGACAAGGGTATTGTTGTGCATCGAAATAGTGGCAATACCGGGTGTGGAGCGGCAATGCGTAAGTGTGCTGAACTGTCAAGTGGCGAACTTCTTTGTCTCGTTGGCTCCGATGACGTGCTTGTTCCGGGGGCACTTGAAATTATGGCTAAAGCACACCTGGAATTTCCTTCGTGTTCATTAATTAATTCAACACATTATGTGTGCGATGAACACCTCCATATTCTTCGTATGGCCTATGGAGCCGCGGCGATTCCGAAAGGGGAGAGCTATCTTAGTTTTGGTAAGGGCATAACCAATCTGGTTTCGTTTACCAGACTTCACTACGCGCGTACGGCTGGTATTGATGCCTCATTCAAAAGGGCAGTTGATCAAGATCTTTTTTACAAACTCGAAGAAGTAGGTTCAGTTCATTTCATCGATCAGCCACTGTATAAATACCGTGTCAATTCATCCGGAATTTCCACGCTCAAGAACCTAAGCAAGTCGCGCTATTGGTTTGGACTTGCCAAGGACAATGCCTATCACAGGCGGTTGAAGGCACCGTCCGTGAAAAGTATCGAAAAAAAAGAATTGAATGCCTGGTGGAGTCTGGTCTACATGAGTAAAGCAGGTGAGGCTTTCCGGTCATTTCGTTTGGGAAAGGGCATTTGCTGGTTTTTGATGTCAATCACAAAAAGCACCTTTGATTCATATGCCGTCCTAAAATTGCAGTCACTTTTTTTGAGCACCTATCCACACCGGTGGTATCAGCAATGGCGAAAGAAACAGGCCTCTTAATACAGGCATACTACAGTTATCGCGACCCGGTATTTCAAAGTGCTGTGCTTCCGTATTTCCTGAACTTTCCCCAAAAACAGAATTTCAGATTTGTCTTGCTCACGTATGAGCATGATCAATACCCGCTCAATTCTTCGATGATTCACGAGACGGCACGGATGCTGGCCGAGCATCACATCACTTGGAAACGGTTGACATGGCGGTCAGGTCGATTTAAAATACTGAAGAAATGCATTGATTTTTTAACGGCCGTCACTTATTCCGCATTCCTGGTCAAATCCCAACGCTTGCAGGCGATCTACTCGGAAGGATTGCCTGGGGCCATTCTCGGCTTTTACGCATCTCACTTGTCAGGCTGTAAACATATTATTCATACGTTCGAGCCTCATGCTGACTATATGATTGAAGCAGGTGTTTGGCAAAAAAATTCGTGGGAAGCGAGGGTAGTCAACTGGCACGAAATGCGATTGGCCAGACAAGCGACCTACCTTTTTACTGCGACTCAGGGCATGATTGACAAATTATCAGCCGCTGGAATCAGCAAAGAAAAAATTTTCAGAGTGCCTTCTTGTGTTGACATGAATCATTTCCAATTTGATTTGACAGCGCGCATTGGCATAAGAAGGAAAATGGGTGTTGGAGAGAGGAGCACCGTACTCGTTTACCTGGGCAAGTTTGGCGGCATGTACATGGAGGAGGAGGCTTTTGAATTCTTTCGGTTATTTCAGGAGCAAGAGGATTGCTGGATACTAATTATTAGCCAGGAGAACAAAGAGAAAATTTCAGACCTCACGCGGAGACATGGGCTTCTTACGGACAAGGTCATTTCAATTTCCCTGGAGCGTGAGAAGATACCTGGCTGGTTGTCTGCTGCCGACTTGGGATTTGTCGCAGTCCGTCAGCGACCTTCTAAAAGGTTTTGTTCCCCTATCAAGACCGGCGAGTACCTTGCCTGCGGGTTGCCCGTGATTGTCCCTGAGGGCATTTCGGATGATTGGAAGTTATTGGAGGAATTGAACCTGGCTGTAGTACTTAAGGCTCCTGAAAAAAATGACTATTTAGAGGTTATGAAAGCGTGGCAGACCCGGATAAAGACTATTGACCCAGTCGAAACGCGAACCAAAGCAAGGGCATACGTAGATGGCAACCGTTCAATCTCCCATTACAGGCACCTTTACCGAGAATTGTTTGAGAAACTATAGATACATAATTGCCCTTCTCCTTTCATATGCTGCCAGTGTCAGCTTTGGACAATGCCCTGTGGCTAGTTTTGTGTTGCCGAGCTCGGCGTGTATTTTGCAACAAAATGAAATCACCAATACGTCATCAGGCGCTTTGACTTATTATTGGGATTATTGTGCGGAGGATTTTGAAGCATCACCCGTAACCAGCACTCTTTCACCTTCCGCACTTATTGTGCAGCCATTGGGATTTAAGTTGGTGAATGAGAATGGGAAATGGTACGGGTTTATTGCAAGCACAGGAAAATTGATACGCGTTGAATTTGGGCCTGATCCAAACAACCCGGCACCAATCTATCAGGATTTAGGAAATTTTAGCAGCCTGCTGTCAACGGCTGAGGACATTGATATGATAAAGGTGCTTGGGAGTTGGTACGGAGTTATCGCCCGCAATTCACTTAGCGGTTTGGTCCTTGTCGATTTCGGTGCTGATATCGAAAACATGGCCCCCACGGCAACCAGTCTGGGGTCGTTTGGTATAGGGTCAAAGATCAGAGGTGTCTCAATTGCTTACGATGGCAATCGCATCATCGTGGCAATGACAAGCAGTTCATCTTCGGTAACACTGCTTAACTTCAGAGGTTCTTTTTATAACGCTATCGGACCCGCCGATTTGCTTACGATCAATGTGCCCGGTGCGATTCCGCTTTTCCCGGTGGACATATTGCAGACCTGCTCGAATTGGTACATCTATGCGGCCACGCTTTCCTCAGGCGGCCTTCTCCACCGGCTTAAATTTGGAACTGATCTCTTTACAGTGCCGGTTGAAACGTTGAACTATTCGCTACCCGGTGTACTGGACCCATTTGATGTTGATATTTTTTATGAAGGGTCAAAGACGTATGCTGCGATATCCAATCTCAGTTCACCGTTTGCCCTTGTAGACCTGGGGAATATTGAGCTTAATGATATCCCTACGATCTTGTCCACGGGCAACCCGCTTTCAGCAGCAATGACGAAAATGGATGGAGCTGGTTTCCAGGGAGAGGATGTGCTTTTTGGAGTTTCTTTCTCCATCGACCAAATCAGTCGTTTTAATTATAGGCAAATTTGTGGAGAGAGCCCATCATTTAGCGCCAGCACGGTTTCCCCGATCGTAACTTACAGCACTTCTGGGCCCAAAAAAGTACTACTTAGAGCGTCTGGTTCCAATTTCACTTCTGTGGCTGATCAGGTGATCACCGTGGCATCCGCTTCGGCTCCACCCATCGACTTTTCTTCACAGAACAGCTGCGCAAATAACAATGTAAACTTTAACAAAATCAGTTCCTCAGGAACAGTAACTTCATACGATTGGAATTTTGGTGATTCTGGAACTGGTTCAGGGCCAGCGCCTACGCATGTTTTTACCACAACAGGGAGCTTTACGGTGAGACTTACGGTGGCTTCATCCAACGGATGCAGCAATTTTGCCGAGCGACCATTGACCATCTTCAGTCCCCCCGTTT
>JANNAZ010000016.1:0-4187 GCA_031384895.1 Cyclobacteriaceae bacterium
TATTGGCTGGTACTACTGACCAGCCAATGTTGGGATTTAGGTTTGTCGCTCCATATGGGGTTAGTGGACCTAACCATCCTCAGGTCACCAAGTTCACAATAACATCTGCCACTTCGCGTTCCGGTGTTGTCGGTAATGTCCGGATATTTGAATCAATCACCGGACAATACTTGGGTTCCGTTCCAGTCCCTGGGGCGAATATCGATTTGTCCAGTTCAACTGCCGTGACAGTAGATTTTACCGCAACTCCGAAGGATTTGACTTTACTGACCAGCCTCACCTACTTCCTGGTAGCTGACATAGATGTGACGGTTGGGGGAACTACACCATCTATTCAGTTTTCCATCCAGGATCTTGGCACTGGCAATGCTGGTCAGAACAACATACTTGTGCTAGGCAACATTGGCAGCCAATTGTCAAATACAAGCGGACCCATCTTCACGTTTTCTTCTGTTGCTCCTCCGCTATTGGATTCAACGTATCCCAGAATTGGACAAGTCAATGTCGATCCAGCACAACCTTTCATTGAGATGAGTTTCAACGTCGAGGTGTTTACCCTCGATCGGATTGTCAAGTTGTATAAGAAGAGTATACCTCCTGCAGCGGATGTTTTTGTGGAGGATTTGCAAGCAGCAAACGGCTTCCCTTTTGTGGCTAATGGCACGGGTGCCAAACCAATCCGATTTAATATTACTCCAGGCAACTTGGTGGCGGATGCTGAGTATTATGTCACAATTGCAGCGGGTAATCTTTCCCTGAATACAGGTATTGTTGATAAAAGCCGGAACTTGTTTCAGGGCATCTCGTATCCAGGTACATTCTTTTTCCGAACGGCCAGTGCCATTGCTCCCAAACTGTTGGGGGCAAGTACCACCCCGGCTGCGTCGGCTGGTGACCCCATTGCTAATAACATTACCAATGTTGGCGCAACAATTAACTCAACATTCGATCAGTTGGGTAAGGCCTACTATATTGTTTGCTCGACCAACAACCCTACTCCACCAACGAGTGCCCAGGTCGTGAGTGAAGCGACTGGTACCCCCAGTTATTTCGCAAACACGGTTGTTGGCAAAGGGTCTTTCGACATCAACTCAACATTCACCATCTCTCAATTTGGCTCCTTTGGTGTCCCTGGCGGATTCGTTGCCGGACCGCACTATGTTTGGATCACGGCAGAAAGCGTTCTTGAAAAAAAGACGATTCCTGGGGCTTTCCCACCCACCACCACGCCGACACTGGCTAGCACTCCATTTGGTTCTAGTGCGACTAGTTTTCTTGCCAGTACGCCTGGTCCAACATTTAGCTTCCCGGCTCCCGGACCTGCGGCCACACCTGTGGTCACTACCAATAACGTAACGATTTCATTGTGTAGTAATAGCTGGCAGGTTCTGAATGCTCCAATTATTATATATGAAGGCACGAATGCTGGCCAACGATTCAATTCCCTGACTCCCAACCAGGATATCAATCTTGTCTTGCCTGGTGGATTCGAGTTTGATCAAACCGCTGGTGCCGTTGACTTAATCGGAAGCGATTTTCTTGTGGGTTCAGGATCAATATCTTACTTATCGACCAGTGTATTGAAAGTAAGATTCACCAACACGACTACACTTTCGAAGGACCAAATCATTATTCGCAATCTGAGAATCAGGTCAACAGGTTCTGTCTCCGGGAACATCTTTCGCCTCGGTGGAATAGGAATTCCCGCACTTAACGATGGGACAATTCTTGCTCGATTGAGCGCCCAGGAAGCCGCTACCATCACTTTTGACAACAGTTATTCGATGTCATTGGGGCAAAGTTGGGCAATAACCAATTACTCAGAGGCCGCCATTCCTGACAATGCCAATCCAGACAAGGTGCAATTGATACCTTATATCACGAATTCATTTGATTTCGGCCCCACAACGTTCACAGGACAAGGGGTCAGCATTAATGAGCTTAACGTGAAAGGCGTCACACTAGACTTCCCATTCAACATTACCGTTACCCACACGGATCAGAACGGTTGTATTTCAGACAAGCCGGAACAATTTGTTGTGTACGATAATTCCCGTGCCGTTGTCATCACTAATCCAGCCATCATTGGAAATATCCCTCCCACTGTTCCGGTCAATTTAGATCAGGGTCCTTATTGTTCTTTGAATCCAGCCTTCCAGATTGGGCAACAACTTCCTTCTCCTGCAGGGCCTGGCGTTTTACGCGATGTCAAATATGACAACCTGGACGCTTATTATATGGAATCACTTTCCGCAGATATCCCAGCAATCATTCCGATAGGCACAATTATTTCCGGTCCTGACTGGAGAGCAATTGTCCAAACTCTGCCTCAGCAGTTTGGACCTAGCGTTCCGATAAGTGGCTTCTTTTTTAAGTCATACAAGTTTGATGACAAGAAGATTGTCAATGCAAGTGCGATTTCATTGGGAGCTATTCCGTATGTGTATGATAACTTTGATAACGCGCGACCGATTTCACCGAACTACCCATCAGGAATCAAGTACTATGATGGAGGTTCACTCGGTTTTGTAGAGTTTACGGGTAAATTCAGGAATATTGCCAACCCAGTTGTGCAAATCAACAGGCGTCAAATCGTTGAATTCACTCTTCCGGCGGTTCCGGCTATCGAGTTTGTGACCCCGGCATCATTTCTGATCACCACTGATCCTCAGAACACGCCGAGCGCGGCTCCGAACCTTAACAACCCTGGAACCTTCGTGTTCTGTGAAGCCGGTGGTCTTATCACGGTAAACGGGTGGCCAAAAGCCGACCCATTGAAAGGCGAAACAGGTATATTCAAAATCTATAATGCCGCTACTTTAGGGACACAGATACTGACTGGGTTACTTAATAATAACGGTACTGGCACGGTACAGATTGACCCGACTGATGCTGGAATCAAGAATGGCAACAATAACATCCGTATCGAATATCAGTTTACTGACGCCAGGGGGATATGTTCCGCGATTGGCATTCAGGTCTTTAGGATTTCGCCGAACCCTATAGCTACGTTCACAATGACTAGCCTGGCTAGCCCGTTCGTAGATCCTACTAATCCGTTGGCCTTTTGCGAATCCAAGCCAATTACTTTTGATCCTTCAGCTTCATCTGTTTCCGGCGGCGGGGCCATTATCGAAACCTATACGTGGACTTTTGACGATCCCACCAACTCAGTAAGCTCCAATCCGAATTTTGTTTCGGGCCTTGCTGGTGGCGCGGCTGTTCCAGGAGTTCCGGCAGCAGGTATAAACGATTTACCTGTGCACTATTATAAGGATTTTAACACCTACAATCCGCGCCTGATCATAACATCGAATCGCAAATGCCAATCGATTCCGGCCATTATCCCAGTGACTGTGGGGGGCATTCCGAATGTGAAAGTGATATTGGATGGCACGCATTCTGGACTTACAGTTGCAGATGAGTTCCACTTCAAAAGCAACAATTCAGTAATCTCCACCAATGATAACTTCAAGTCACTGAATTGGACTTACGGAGATGGTGCAACCCAGACGTTTACTGCACCGCCAGTAGGACCCGGTAATGATCCGTTGTTTAACTCCACGGTCTTTAAACACAACTACTCAGTTACCGGACCCCTGGTATATGATCTGAAAGTGACAACGAAGCTAGGCTGCGTTAACAGTCTGATGTTAACAAATACGTTAATAAAGGGAATTAGTGCTGCAGAGGACCAAATACTACGAACACTGATCGTATTGCCAAGGTTTGTGATTACACCCTCCAACGCGTATCTCGAGACATTTGAGCCTGCATTGGCAGATCCTACAAAAATCTGGCAGTCGTGGTATACAGGAGCATTCACAACAACACCTATTGCTCCTGCTTTGACGCCAATACGATCCATTGATGCAAGCTGGCAGAAGGGCGTTCCTACCAAGTTCTTACCGACCGTGAATGGAACGAACATATGGGCGACGAGTCTTACTGGAACCTATGCATCTGGTGAGCGGTCGGCTATCTATTCACCGAGTTTTGATCTTTCCGCCCTTACCCGGCCGATGATTTCTCTTGACTCCTATACCCAGCTTGAGGCTGCTGACGGCGTGGTGTTGCAGTATTCGATCGACAACAAGAACATCGCTGACCCAACCAAAGTTTGGAAAGTATTGGGTACCGAAATCGATGGTGAGTTCTGGTATACTGACCGAGGCATAGCTGCCAAG